>NZ_JBHWYY010000078.1:0-19141 GCF_042728595.1 Isoptericola sp. NPDC060185
GTATAAGAGACAGGGACCCGTGATCGGGTCCCGGGCGGCGACGTGTCCGGGACCGGGCTGTCCGGGAGATGGGGCGCCGTGCCCCGGGCGACGGTACGTTGCCGGGCATGGAGATCGAGCTCCGACACCTGCGCATGCTGGTGGCGGTGGCCGAGTGCGGCAGCGTGACGAAGGTGTCCGCGGTCCTCGGCCTCGCGCAGCCCGCGCTGACGGCGCAGCTGAACCGGATCGACCGGGCGCTGGGCGGCCCCGTGTTCGTCCGGGACCGGGCGGGCAGCCGCCCCACCGAGCTGGGGCTGCTGGTGCTGCGGCACGCGCGGGTGCTGCTGCCCGCGGCGGCGGCGATGCGGGACGACGTGCGGCACCTGCTCGCGCGGGCTGTCGACGACGCGCGCCCGCTGCACCTGGGCACGGTGAGCACCGTGCTGGGCGGGCTGTTCGTCAACGCGCTGTACGCGTCGCGCGCGGGCGTGCGCGTGCGGATGTCGACGTCGTGGTCGCCCGCCGAGACGGCGCGGCACCTGGAGTCCGGCGAGCTGGACGTGGCACTGGTCGGCTCGTGCCCGGACGCGACGCTGCCGGCGGGGCGCGGCGTGGTGTGGTGGCGCCTGTACGACGACCCCGTGTGCGTGCTGCTGGCCGACGACCACCCCCTGGCCGCCCGGTCGCAGGTGCACCTCGGGGAGCTGGCGGACGAGTCGTGGCTGTCGGCGCCGGGGGACGGCTGCTTCGAGCGCTGCTTCGTCGCGGCGTGCGCGCGGTCGGGGTTCACGCCGCGCGGGATGGGGGAGGGCGACCGGGAGTCGGTGGTGGAGCAGGTGCGCGCGGGCCACGGGGTGGCGCTGGTGCAGCCGCTGCTGCTGGACGCTCCGGGCGTGCGGGTCGTGGGGCTGGCGGGCGAGCCGCTGCGGTGGACGCACTCGCTGGGCCGGGGCCGCGCGGCGGGGGAGCGCTGGGACGACGCGCTGCTCGTCGCGGCCGCGCAGAGCGCGCACGACGAGGCCGTGCGGCGCACGCCCCGCGCGGCCGCGACCGACGTGACCGGTCATACCGCGGCGGTATGACCCGGTCGGCATCTGGGCACCCGCCGGGTGAATTCCTACCGTGAGCGGCACCGGGCGCTCGCCCGGACCTGACGGAAGGAATTCCGATGAGACGAACGACCCTCAGGACGCTCGCCGCAGCGGCGGCCGGCCTCACGCTCGTCGCGGCGGGGGCCACGGCGACCGCGGCGACGGCGGGGGCCGACGGCGGGTCCCGCGACGACGCGGGCCGCTACTCGGCGGGGCTGTTGCGCGCGATGCAGGACGACCTCGGCGTGTCGAAGGCGCGTGCCGTGGAGCGGCTCGACTTCCAGGCGGACGCCGCCGAGACGCAGGCGGCGCTCGACAAGACGCTCGGCAAGGACTTCGCCGGCACGTGGCTGGACCCGCAGGACGACGTCGTCTACGTGGCCACCACGGACGCCGGCGACGCCGCGAAGGTGCGGCGGGCGGGAGCCCGCGCGGTGGAGGCCCGCTGGTCCCTCGACCGGCTCCAGGGCTGGGCCGACGACCTGGAGGGCGCGCTGGGCGACGCGCGCGGCGTGCCGTCCTGGGCCGTGGACGTCGAGGAGAATGCCATCGTGGTCCAGGTGCACCGCGGCGCGGAGAAGACGGCCCGTGCGGCGGTGCGGGCCGCGGGCGTGCCGCGCGGCGCGGTGACCTACGCGGTCACGGCCGACGAGCCGCGGCTGCTCCAGGACGTGGTGGGCGGCAACGCCTACTACATCGGCCAGGGCACGCGCTGCTCGGTCGGCTTCGTCGTGACGACGGGCTTCGTCACGGCGGGGCACTGCGGCCAGACGGGCGCGACGACGTCGCAGCCGTCCGGCACGTTCGCAGGCTCCAGCTTCCCGGGCAACGACTACGCGTACGTGCGCACGGCCGCCGGCAACACGCTGGTGGGCGCGGTGAACAACTACGCGGGCGGCCAGGTCGCGGTGGCGGGCGCGACGCCCGTCTCGGTGGGCGCGCAGGTGTGCCGCTCCGGGTCGACGACGGGCTGGCACTGCGGCACGGTGACGGCGCTCAACTCGTCCGTGACCTACCCGGAGGGCACGATCACCGGGCTGATCCAGACGACGGTCTGCGCGGAGCCGGGCGACTCCGGCGGCTCGCTGCTGGCGGGGAACCAGGCGCAGGGCGTCACGTCGGGCGGGTCGGGCAACTGCAGCTCGGGCGGCCAGACGTTCTTCCAGCCGGTCGGCGAGATCCTGGCGGCGTACGGCCTGACGCTCGTGACGAGCGGCGGGGGCGACCCGGAGGAGCCGCCGCCGGGCAGCGCCTGCACGGGCACGTCGCACACGGCCACCGGGTCCCTGTACTCGGGCGGCCAGGCGGTCGAGCCCGACGGCAGCTACTTCTCGCTGAACCGCTCCACGACGGTGCGCGCCTGCGTGGACGGCCCGGCGGGCGCGGACTTCGACCTGTACCTCCAGAGGTGGACGGGCTCGACCTGGGCGACCGTCGCCCAGGGGGCGACACCGTCGGACGACGAGACCCTGTCGTACGCGGCGACGTCCGGCTACTACCGGGTGGTGGTGCACGCCTACACGGGCTCCGGCGCCTACACGGTGGGCATCTCGGCGGCCTGACCGCCGGTCCAGGGGTGGCCGTCGTCAGCCGATGACGACGGCCGCCTCCGGGCGCCGGTACAGCCGCTGCCGGTCGCGCATCGCGAGGCCGGTGCCGAGCGTGATCGGGCCGAGGCGCCCGAGGAACATGAGGGCCACCAGGACCAGCTGGTGCCAGGCCTGCATGTCGGCCGTGATGCCCGTGGACAGGCCGGTGGTGCTGAAGGCGGACACCACCTCGTAGAGCACCTGGTCGAGGGTGAACGCGCTGGTGGACAGGGTGATCGCGAGCGTGGGCACGACGACCGCCGCCACCCCGATGAGCGCCACGGTGAGCGCCTGCCGCTGGGTGCCGGGGGTCAGCCGCCGGTCGAAGAGGGTGGCGTCGGGGTCGCCGCGCAGCTCGGACCAGATGGCGACGGCGAGGACGGCGAAGGTGGTGACCTTGATGCCGCCGGCGGTGCCGCCGGACCCGGCGCCGACGAACATCAGCATGTCGGTGAAGAACCAGGTGCCGTTGTTCGCCTGGGACAGGTCCACCGAGTTGAACCCCGCCGTGCGCGGCATCACCGCCTGGGTGAACGCGGCCAGCACCTTGGCGGGCGGGTCGAGGGGGCCGAACGTGCCGGGGTTGCGCCACTCGGCGGCGAGGAAGAAGCCCGTGCCCACCACGAGCAGCGCCGCCGTCATGAGCAGGGTGAGGCGCGTGTGCACGCTCCAGCGCGACAGCTGTCGCAGGTCGGTGGGGCCGTCCTGGACGCGCCGGGTGCGGTGCAGGCGCCACAGCTCCAGCAGCACCGGGAAGCCGAGGCCGCCCACGATGATCGCCGCGCAGATCGGCAGGCAGACCCACGGGTCCGCGACGAACGGCACGAGGTTCTGGCTGTAGATCGAGAAGCCGGCGTTGTTGAACGCCGAGACCGCGTGGAAGACCCCCGACCACAGGGCGCGGCCGGCCGGCTCGTCGTAGGCCGTGGCGAACCGGAGCGTGAGGACCGTGGCCACCACGAGCTCGCTGACCACGGTGAACCGGAGCACGCCCAGCAGCACGCGCCGCACGTCGCCCATCCCGACCGAGCGCGTGGACTCGGTGGCGACCAGGCGGGTGCTCAGCCCGAGGCGCCGCGTCAGCAGCAGCCCCAGCAGCGACGCGAGCGTCATGACGCCGAACCCGCCCACCTGGATCAGCAGCAGGATCACGACCTGCCCGAACGGCGTCCAGAAGTGCTCGGTGTCCACGACGGCGAGCCCGGTCACGCAGGTCGCGGACGTGGCGGTGAACAGGGCCTCGACGAAGCCGGCGCTGCGCCCGGTCGCGCTGATCGGGAGGCTCAGGAGGGCGGTGCCCGCGCCGATCGTGGCGAGGAACGCCAGGGTGACCACCTGTGCCGGGCGGCGGCGCAGGCTCGCGGGCGACGCGGGCGAGGACGGTGGCACCCGGTGCGGGCGCAGCCAGGGAATCAGGTGCACGAAGGAAAAGTGTGCACCTGCCAGGGCGCGGTCCCCAGCGCGGGCGCCCGACGGCGTCAGCCGACGACGCGCGGGGCGTCCGGCCCGGCGAGCGCGGCGGTGAGGATCGCCTCGATCGCGAAGGCGGTGTCCTCGGCGAGGTCGACGGCGTCGGGCGCAAGCAGCCACTGCACCTGGAGGCCGTCCATCACGCCGATGACGGCGCTGGCGGCCCGCCGCGCGCGGGCCTCGGCGAGGTCGACGCCGCGCTCCTGCGCCACCTGCAGCAGGGCGCGGGTGATCTCGCCGCGCAGCACCGTGAAGCGCTCGGTGACCCAGTCGGCGGCGGGGTGCCCGTCGGTGACGGACTCGCCGGTGAGCACGGAGTAGGCCTGCACGATGCCGCGCCGGTCCGCGTTGAGGCGGGCCGTGGTCATGAGGTGGCGGAACAGGTCGAGCCCGCCGGGGATGTGCTGGCCCTCGAGGTGCTCGACGTCCACCCGGTCGCGGTACTCGAGCACCGCCCACAGCAGCTTGTCCTTGCTGCCGAAGTGGTGCAGCACGCCCGCGTGCGTGATGCCGACCTGCTCGGCCACGTCGACGAGCGACCCCGCGTGGTAGCCCTTCGAGCCGAACACGCGCGTCGCCGCGCCGAGGATCTCCTCGCGCCGCTCGGCCTTCGAGGGGCGGGTCCGTCGCGGGGAGCTGCCGTCTGTCATGGCGTCACCATACTGTGACCTTCGTCTACTTACTTACCTGTCAGTAACTGTGGTTCACTGGGCGCCAGTCGGGACCGACGAGGGCGCCGACAGGGACGAAGGAGTGCCACCGCGTGTCATCGCAGACCGCCACCACCAGCACCGACGCCGCCGCGCGCGCCGTCGCCCCCGCGGGCGACGAGCACCTCGAGCGGGCGATCGACGCGCTCGTCGACCGCCTCGACCTCGAGGAGAAGGCCGCCCTCGTCGTCGGCGCCTCCCTGTGGGCCACCGTCCCCGTGGAGCGCCTGGGCCTCGAGCCGGTGGTGATGTCCGACGGCCCGGTCGGCGTCCGCGACCCCGAGGGGAGCGGGACGTCCGCGATGCTGCCCGCCCCGTCGGCGCTCGCGGCCACCTGGGACGTCGGCCTCGCCCGTCGGGCGGGCGCGCTGTTCGCCGCCGAGGCCCGCCGTCACGGCGTGGACATGGTGCTGGCGCCGCAGGTGAACCTGCAGCGCACGCCCGTGGGCGGCCGCCACTTCGAGTGCTACTCCGAGGACCCGCACCTCACCGCCGAGGTCGCCGTCGCCCTCGTGACCGCGGCGCAGGAGCGCGGGGTGGGCATGTGCGTCAAGCATTACGTCGCCAACGACTCCGAGACGGACCGCACCCGCTACCTCGCCCGGGTGGACGAGCGGACGCTGCGCGAGGTGTACCTCGCGCCGTTCGAGCGGCTCGTCGCCGCCGGCGCCTGGAGCGTCATGGGCGCGTACAGCGGCGTCGACGACGGCCGCGTCGCGGCGCCCGCGCTCGAGCACCGGCCGCTGCTCACCGGCGTGCTCAAGGAGGAGTGGGGCTTCGACGGCCTCGTCGTGAGCGACTGGGTGGCCACGCAGTCCGTGGCGCCCGCCGTCCGCGGCGGCCTCGACCTGCAGATGCCCGGCCCGGACGGCCCCTGGGGCGACGGGCTGCTCGACGCCGCCCGCGCCGGCGCCGTCGACCCCGCCGACCTCGACGACAAGGTGCGCCGGCTGCTGCGCCTGGCGCACCGCGTGGGCCGGCTCCGGCTGCCCGGCGACGCCGCGCCCACGGTGCACGAGGGGCACGCCCCGGTCGACGCCGTGCCGCTGCTGCGCGAGCTGGTCGCGCGGTCCGTCGTCGTGCTCAAGGACAACACCGGCGTGGTGCCGCTGGTCGACCCGTCGCACGCCCCGGACGGGACCGCCGGCACGCCGCTGCGGGTCGCCCTGCTCGGCGCGCACGCGGTGGAGCCGTTCTTCCAGGGCGGCGGGTCGTCGTTCGTCGTGCCCGACCGCCTCAGCCATCCCGCGGACGCGCTGCGCGCCGCGCTGCCGGAGGGCTCCGTCGTGGACGTCGTCGCCGGCTCGCGCGTGCTGCGCAACCCGCCGGCGCTGGACCCGGCCCGCTGCACCGACCCCGTGACCGGCGCCCCCGGCGTCCGGGTCGAGTGGCTCGCCGCCGACGGCGCCGTGCGCCGCGCCGAGACTGCCGCCGACTGGGACGGGTGGTGCGCCGACGTCGGCCCCGACGACGCGACCCTGCGCCTGTCCGCCCGCGTGCGCACCGACGAGCCGGGCACCCACGAGCTCGGGGTGGGCACCGTCGGCGTGCACCGCGTGCGGGTGGACGGCCGCCTCGCCTCCGCGGGCGACGTCGTGGCCCGCGAGGACGTCATCCTCGCCTCCGCGCACAACCACCCCGTCGCCGCGACGCTCGCGGTCGAGGGCGGGGCCGATGGCACCCTGCTCGAGGCGGACCTGCAGGTGGTGCACCCCGTCGGCTACGACCGCTTCGTGCGCGGCGCGCTGGTGCACCGGCTGCCCGGGCCCACGGCCGAGGAGGAGCTGGAGGCTGCGGCCGCCGCGGCCCGCGCGGCCGACGTCGCGGTCGTCGTCGTGGGGACCACGCACGAGGTGGAGTCCGAGGGGTACGACCGCGCCGACCTGGCGCTGCCGGGGAACCAGGACGCGCTGGTGCGCCGCGTGCTCGCCGCGAACCCGCGCACCGTGGCGGTCGTCAACGCCGGCGCCCCCGTGCTCCTGCCCTGGTACGACGACGCACCCGCCGTGCTGTGGGGCTGGCTGCCCGGCCAGGAGGCCGGCACCGGGCTCGCCGACGTGCTCACCGGCGTCACCGAGCCGTCCGGCCGCCTGCCGTGGACGCTGCCCGCGCGCGCCGAGGACGTGCCCGTGCCGCACGCCGTCCCCGTCGGCGGCGTCGTCGACTACGCCGAGCGCCTCGACGTCGGGTACCGCGCCTGGGAGCGGCGCCTCGACGCCGGCTCGGGTGCCGGGCCCGAGCCGGCCGCCCCGTTCGGGCACGGGCTCGGCTGGACGACCTGGGACTACGAGGTCGCGGCCCTCGCCGCCCCCGGGCCCGGCCCGGCCGACGCGGACGTCGTCGTGCGCGTCACCGTGCGCAACACCGGCACCCGGGCCGGGCGCGAGGTCGTCCAGGTGTACGTGACCCCGCCGCCCGGCACGGCCAGCACCGACCCGGCGCGCCCCGTGCGGTGGCTCGGCGGCTTCGCCGTCGTCGACGCCGCGCCGGGGGATCGCGTCACCGCCGAGGTGCGTGTGCCCCGCCGCGCCCTCGAGACGTGGGACGCCGCAGCCGGCGGCTGGACCACCCCGCCCGGCACCTACCGGCTCGTCGTGAGCCGGTCGGTGCGCGACCCGCGGCTCGACGTCGCCCTCGACGTCCCGCCCGGGCCGCTCACCCCCTGACGTCCCACCCAGCTGTCCACACCCAACCGCCCCGCGTCGTCGGGGCACGTGCAAGGAGGCACACCGTGAGAATCCGCAAGCTCAGCACGGCGGTCGCGAGTGCGGCGGTCGTCGCCCTGCTGGCCGCAGCCTGCGGCGGAGGCGGCGGCACCGGCGACGGCGACCCGTCCGCGTCCGGTGGCGGGGTCGGCACCGAGACCCTGACCGTCGGCATGCCCAACGGCGTGCAGACGAACAACCAGTCGCCGTTCGCCACCGGCTCCTCGGCCCTGTCCCTCGGCTACGCGTTCGTCATCTACGAGCCGCTCATGATGCGCAACCAGGCGAAGCCCTCGGAGGAGCCGAAGCCCTGGCTGGCCGAGAAGATCGAGTGGAGCGAGGACTACACCCAGGCCGTCATCACGCCGCGCTCCGGCGTGACCTGGTCCGACGGCGAGGACTTCACCGCGAAGGACATCGCCTTCTCGATCCAGCTGCGCATCGACAACGACGGCCTCAACGCCGCCGCGCTGCCGTACGACAAGGTCGAGACGGACGGGTCCACCGTGACCGTGTCGTTCACCGCGCCGCAGTACGTCAACCAGTCCAAGCTGTACGACCTGCTCATGGTGCCGGAGCACCTGTGGAAGGACGTCGACGACCCGACGACGTTCACCAACGAGAAGCCCGTCGGCACCGGCCCCTACACGCTCGAGTCGTGGACGCCGCAGGCGGCCACCGTGAAGGCGCGCGACGACTACTGGGGCGGCCAGCCGAAGGTCCCGGAGATCCGGTACTCGTCGTACAACGACAACAACGCGCTCACCACGGCCCTCACCACCGGCGAGGCCCAGTGGGGCTGGACGTTCATCGCCGACTACGAGAACGTCTACATCGCGCAGGACCCGGAGCACTACCACCAGTACGCGGCCGCCGGCCTCGGCATCGACGCGCTCTTCCTCAACAACGAGAAGAAGCCGTTCGACGACGTCGCCTTCCGCAAGGCGCTGAACATGGTCATCGACCGCGACGAGCTGGTGAAGGTCGCCACCTCGGGCGTGAACCCGCCGCTGACCAACGCCACCGGCCTGCCGCTGCCCGCCGGCGAGGAGTTCCTCTCCGACACGTTCGCCGGTGACGACCTCGCGGTCGACGTCGACGGCGCCAAGGCGCTGCTCACCGACGCCGGCTACACGTGGGAGGGCGACAAGCTCGTCGACCCCGACGGCGAGAAGGTGACGTTCGAGCTCACCAACCCGGCCGGCTGGAACGACTACCTCACCGCGCTCGACCTCATCAAGAACGCGGCGGCGAAGCTCGGCGTCGACGCCACCGTCAACCCCGTGAACCAGGACGGCTGGTTCGCCGACGTCATCCCGCCGGGCGACTTCCAGGCCTCCCTGCACTGGACCGACGGCGGCGCGACGCCGTGGGACATGTACGCCGACCAGTTCGACGGCGCGCAGTACAAGAAGCTCGGCGAGCCGGCCACGTGGAACTTCGGTCGCTTCCAGGACGACGACGCGACGAAGGCGTTCGCGGACTACGCGGCGGCGACCGACGACGCGGCCCGCGCCGCGGCGATGGAGACCATCCAGAAGGTCTACGTGGAGCAGGTGCCGGCCATCCCGATCTGGTCGCGTCCGGCCACCGCGCAGTACTCGACGCTGAACTACGTCGGCTGGCCGTCCGAGGACGACCCGTACAACCAGCCGCAGCCCACCGGCGTGCAGGCCGCGCAGATCGTCATGAACCTGGAGCCCGCGTCCTGATGCCCGCCCAGACCACCTTCCCCGGGGCGCCCGCCGGCGCCCCGGGGGAGGCCCCCCAGCCCGATCCCGGGGCACCCGTGCTGGAGGCCGTCGGGATCACCAAGCACTACCCGGTCAAGGGCGGCGGCCGCGGTACCGGGCGCGGCGCCGTCGTGCACGCCGTCGACGGTGTGGACCTCGCCCTGCACCGGGGCCGCGTCGTCGCCCTCGTGGGCGAGTCCGGCTCCGGCAAGTCGACCATCGCGCGCCTGCTCGCCCAGCTCCAGCCCCTCACCGCCGGCCGCCTGCTGCTCGGCGGCACCGACGCGCGGGCCCGCGGGCGCCGCGCGTTCCGCCGGTACGTGAACCGCGTCCAGATGATCTTCCAGGACCCGTTCGCGTCATTGAACCCGGTGCACCCCGTGCGGTACACCCTGACGCGCGCCCTGCGGATCCACCGCGGCCGGCTGCGCGGGCCCGAGCTGGAGCAGGCCCTCGCCGAGCTGCTCGGGCGCGTGCACCTCACGCCCGCCGAGCGGTACGTCGACAAGTACCCGCACGAGCTGTCGGGCGGGCAGCGCCAGCGCATCGCCATCGCGCGGGCGCTCGCCGCGGACCCCGACGTCCTGCTCGCCGACGAGCCGATCTCGATGCTCGACGTGTCCATCCGACTCGGGATCCTCAACCTGCTGGCCGACCTGCGCGACCGGCTGCACCTCGCGATCCTCTACATCACGCACGACATCGCGTCCGCCCGGTACTTCGCCGACACCACCCTCGTGATGTACGCGGGGCGCGTCGTGGAGTCGGGGGACAGCGAGTCGGTCACGCAGGACCCGAAGCACCCGTACACGCGGCTGCTCCTGGCGTCCGCCCCCGACCCCGAGGACCTGGCCGAGCGCCCGCAGGGCACGCCCCGCGGCGAGCCGCCGAGCCTCGTGAGCCCGCCGAGCGGCTGCCGGTTCCACCCGCGCTGCCCGTTCGCCACCGACCTGTGCGCCGCCGAGGCGCCGCCCCTGCTCGACGTCGGCCGCGGGCCTGAGGGGGAGCCGCGGCAGGCGGCCTGCTGGGGATACTCGGACCGCGCCGACGCCCCGGTGCTGACGACCACGGGAGGGGACGCATGAGGTTCGTGCTGCGCCGCGCGGTGTTCTACCTGTTCACCGCCTGGGCCGCCATCACCATCAACTTCTTCGTGCCCCGGCTGCTGCCGGGCGACCCGGTCACCGCTCTCATGGGCCGCATGCAGGGCCGCATCGACTCGAACGCGGAGGAGTCCCTGCGCGTCCTGTTCGGGCTCGACCAGGACATGTCCCTGTGGGACCAGTACGTGCACTACTGGCAGATGCTTTTCCACGGCGACCTGGGGCTGAGCTTCACCCACTTCCCGACCCCGGTGTCCGAGATCGTGATGCAGGCGCTGCCGTGGACCGTCGGCCTCGTGGGCATCGCCACGATCATCGCGTTCTTCCTCGGCACGGCCATCGGCACCGGTATCGGCTGGCGGCGCGGCACCTGGGCGGACTCGCTGCTGCCGATCACCACGTTCTTCTCGGCGGTGCCCTACTTCTGGCTGGGCCTCATCGCCATCGCCGTGTTCGCCGTCAACCTCGGCTGGTTCCCGTCGAACGGCAGCTACGACCGCGGCATGGTGCCGTCGCTGAGCTGGGAGTTCGTCGGCTCGGTGATCTACTACGGCACCCTGCCGGCCCTGACGATCGTCGTGTCGTCGGTCTCCGGCTGGATCCTCGGCATGCGCAACATGATGGTGACGGTCTCCAGCGAGGACTTCGTCACCGTGGCGCACGCCAAGGGGCTGCCGTCGCGGGCCGTGGTCGTGGGCTACGCGGCCCGCAACGCCGTGCTGCCGCAGGTGTCGAGCTTCGCGCTCGCCCTCGGCTTCGTGGTGGGCGGCACGCTCGTCATGGAGATGGTCTTCAGCTACCAGGGCATCGGCTACACGCTCTACCAGGCCGTCTCCACCCACGACTACCCGCTGATGCAGGGCTGCTTCCTCGTCATCACGCTGTCCGTGCTGGTCGCCAACCTCGTGGCGGACCTGGCCTACGCGGCGCTCGACCCCCGCACCCGGCAGGAGGGCTGACATGGCCACATCGACCACCGCGATCGAGGTCGCGGCACCCACGGGGCCGGACGACGTCGGCACCGGCGTCGCGCGGCCCGGCCGGCGCCCGCGGCTGCTGTTCCTGCGCAACTCCAAGGCCCTGGTCGGCATCGGCATCCTCGTGTTCTTCGGGATCCTCGCCGTCGTCGGGCCGTGGATCGCGCCGTACGACCCGGACCAGGTGAGCACCGCCCTGCTGCAGCCGCCGTCCGGCGCGCACTGGCTCGGCACCGACCACACCGGCCGGGACATCCTGTCCCAGATCATCGTCGGGACCCGTGGGGTGCTCGTCGTCGGGCTCGTCGCGGGGCTCGGGGCCACCGCGCTCGGCGTGCTCGTCGGGGTCACGGCGGGGTTCGTCGGCGGCCTCGGCGACGAGGGGCTGTCGGCGCTGTCGAACGTCTTCCTCGTCATCCCGCAGCTGCCGCTCATCATCATCATCGCGGCCCAGCTGCCCAGCGCGGGCGGCGTCACGGTGGCGCTCGTCATCGGCGCCACCGGGTGGGCCTGGGGCGCGCGCGTGCTGCGCGCCCAGACCCTGTCCCTGCGCAAGCGGGACTTCGTCGAGGCCGCGCGCGCCACCGGCGAGCGCACCTGGCGGATCGTCCTGGCCGAGGTGCTGCCCAACCTCACGGCGATCATCGCCGCCGGCTTCGTCGGCACGGTGACGTTCGCCGTGCTGAGCCAGGTGACGCTCGCGTTCATCGGCATCACGCCGGTGAGCGAGTGGAACTGGGGCACCATCCTGTTCTGGGCCCAGAACAACCTGGCGCTGCAGCGCGGCGCCTGGTGGTGGTTCGTGCCCGCCGGCCTGTGCATCGCCCTGCTGGGCATGGCGCTCACCCTGATCAACTTCGGCATCGACGAGCTGGTCAACCCGCGCCTGCGCAGCACCGGCATGCACGCCCGCACCCTGCGCCGCCGCGGCATCCGCCCGCGCGTCGGTTTCACGCCCGTGGTCCGGGAGGCGCGACCCGCCACCACCACCGTGCCCACCACCGAGGAGGACCGATGAGCGAGCCCGTGCTGGAGATCCGGGACCTGCACGTGGACTACGGCTTCGGCGACGACCCGACGCACGTGCTGCGCGGTGTGGACCTCACGCTGCACCGCGGCGAGGTGCTGGGCCTGGCGGGGGAGTCGGGCTGCGGCAAGTCGACCCTCGCGTACGCCGCGACACGGCTGCTGCCGCCGCCCGGCCTCATCACCGGCGGGGAGGTGTGGCTCACCGACCGCGAGGGGCGGCGCAGCGACGTGCTCGGCCTCACCGACGCGCAGCTGCGCGCCGCCCGCTGGCGCGACGTCGCCATCGTGTTCCAGGGCGCGATGAGCTCGCTCAACCCGGTGTTCCGGATCGGGCGCCAGCTCACCGACGGCATCCGCGCCCACCGGCCCGGCCTGTCGGCGCGGGACCTCGAGGCGCGCGCCGCCGAGCTGCTGGAGATGGTCGGCATCTCCGCCGACCGCCTCCGGGCGTACCCGCACCAGCTGTCGGGCGGCATGCGCCAGCGCGTGATGATCGCGATGGCGCTCGCCCTGGAGCCGCAGGTGCTCCTCATGGACGAGCCGACGACGGCGCTGGACGTCGTCATGCAGCGCCAGATCCTCGAGCAGATCATGGAGCTGCGCGACCGGCTCGGGTTCTCCGTCGTGCTCATCACCCACGACGTGTCCCTGCTCGTGGAGGTCGCCGACCGCATCGCGATCATGTACGCGGGGGAGATCGTCGAGGAGGCCACCGCCTCGGAGGTGTACCGCAAGCCCCGGCACCCGTACTCGTCGGGGCTGCTGAGCTCGTTCCCCCCGCTGCACGGGCCGCGGCGCGAGCTGTCGGGCATCCCCGGCGCCCCGCCGGACCTGCAGCGGCTCGGCGCGGGCTGCCCGTTCGCCCCCCGCTGCCCGCACGCGATGGACGTCTGCCGGGACGTGCGGCCGGTGCTCGGCCCGCCGAGCACGGGCGAGGACCGGCGCGTCGCGTGCCACCTGCACGACGCCGGCCTCGTCGCCGCGGGCTCGGGCACTGGTTCGGGTGTCGGTCTCCCGCCGGAGCTCGCCCGCTGACCCCTTCGAGCACGGGATCCGTTTCGCCGATGGGCCTGATGGCGATACGGATCCCGTGCTCGGAAGTGACGGCGCTCAGCGCGCGTCCGCCCCGACCGACGCGGTCGTGGTGTCGCCCGACCCGCCGGCGGCGGGCGCCTGCGGGTCCCGACCGAGCAGGAGGCCGGTGAGCACGGCACCCACCAGCGCGATCACGGCCGCTCCGACGAACACGGCGGAGAACCCGTCGGTGAGGGCGACGACGTCGCCGAGGGCGGTCGCGCCCGCCGCGGCGCCGACGGCCGTCATCGCGGCCAGGCCGAGGGCCGAGCCCACCTGGTAGCTCGTGTTGACGATGCCGGAGGCCAGCCCGCCCTCGGACGGCGCCGCGCTGGAGATGGCGGTGCCGAGCGACGGGATGAACGCCAGGGACATGCCCAGGGCGGCGACGAGCGTCGCGGGCAGGACGTCGACGACGTAGCTGCCGTCGGGACGCACCAGGGCCAGCCAGCCGAGCCCGGCGGCCAGCAGGACGAGGCCGGTCACCGTGGTGGTCGTGGTGCCGAACCGGGCGATGACGCGCGGCGCGAGCACCACCATCCCGAGCATGATCAGCGCGGTCATGGGCACGAGCGCGGCACCCGAGGCGAACGCGTCGAACCCGAGCACCTGCTGCAGGTACAGGTTGAGGAAGAACCACATCGGGATCCACGCGGCGCCGAGCAGCAGCTGGGCGAGGTTCGCCGCGCCGAGGCGCGGCGTGCGGAAGATGCGCAGCGGGACCAACGGCTCGCGCCGCACGGCCTGACTGACGACGAACAGCACCAGGAGCACCGCGGCCCCGCCCAGCACCAGCCAGGTCTGCGGGGCGGCCCAGCCGACCTCGGGTGCGCGGACGACGCCGTAGACGAGGGCGCCGAGACCGGCGGTGACCGTCAGCGCGCCGACCAGGTCGACGGAGCCGGATGCTCCCGTGCGGGCGGCGGGCAAGAAGCGCGGGGTGAGCAGCAGGATGACGAGGGCCACCGGCACGTTGAGCCAGAACACCCACGGCCAGCTGAGGTACTGCGTGATCAGGCCGCCGAGGAAGACGCCGGCGGTGCCGCCCGCGGGGGCCGCGGCGCCGTAGACGGCGAGCGCCCTGGTGAGCTCGCGTGGGCTCGACCCGAAGACGGTCATGAGGAGCGTGAGCGCGGCGGGCGCGATCATCGCCGCACCGACGCCCTGGACCGCGCGGCCGGTGAGCTCGGCGGCGACCGACCCGGCCGCGCCCGCGAGCACGGAGCCCCCGAGCAGCACCACCCAGCCGAGCGTGAAGAGGCGCCGCGCGCCGAACAGGTCGGACAGGCGTCCGCCGAGCAGCAGCAGGCCGCCGAAGGCCACGACGTACGCGTTGAAGACCCAGGAGAGGTTGCCCTGGGAGAAGCCGAGGTCGTCCTGGATGCGGGGGAGGGCGACCCCGATGATCGACGTGTCCATGATGACCATGAACTGCGCGGCGGCGATGAGCGCGAGAGCCCCGCCGCGTGCGGTGGTGGACATGAGGTTCCGTTTCCGGCTCGGGCCGTGACGGCCGGGCCTGAAGGGCTGGGCTAGATACCCCGGTGGGGTATAGCGGGGAACGTAGCGTACCCCTGGGGGGTATGCAAGGGGTTCGTGAAGACCGATGCGTGTCGGCGTCGCGCGAGCAGGTCCGACGGCGACGTGCGGGAGGGGGAGAGGTCCCCACGCCGCGCGTACGTTTCCGTCACACCGAGTCGGTAGCGTGATCCCGTGCTCACCGCGACGCGCCCCCAGACGCCGCCGACCCCCTCGCAGGGGACGGCGGGAGTCGGCGCGCCGATCCTGCCGGTCGGCGCGTGGCGCGGGGAGCGGCCCACGCCGCGGACGAGGACGGCGCCGCGCGTCGTGGCCGCCGTCGTCGCGCTGCTCGCGGCGGTAGGCGTCTGGCTCGTGTGGCGCTTCTTCGTCGGCACCGCGGCGGGCCAGCGGGTGGACGACCTCGCGTTCGACGGCGCCACGCACGGGCAGGGCCGGCTGTGGCAGGTGGCCGAGCCGGTGCTCGACGTCGTGTCCGTGGCGTTCGTCGTCGCGGGCGTCGGGGTCGCGATGCTGGTCGCCGTGCTCCGCAGGCGGTGGGTGCTCGCGCTGCAGGTGGCCGTCCTCGTGGCGGGCGCCAACATCACGACGCAGGTGCTCAAGCACGGGATCCTCGACCGGCCCGAGCTGCTCGACGGCTGGACCGGTCCCAACACGCTGCCCAGCGGCCACACCACGGTGGCCGCGTCGGTCTCCGTCGCCCTGCTGCTCGTCACGCCCCGCGCGTGGCGCGCCGTCGTCGCGCTGCTGGGCGCCGCGTACACGGGGGCCACGGGCGTCTCGACGCTCGTCGGCCAGTGGCACCGCCCGTCCGACGTCGTGGCCGCTGTGCTCGTCGTGCTCGCGTGGGGCGCGCTGGTGTGCGCCCTCACGCCGGCGTCGTCCACCGACGAG
The DNA here is from genome assembly GCF_042728595.1 of Isoptericola sp. NPDC060185. Lineage (NCBI taxonomy): Bacteria > Bacillati > Actinomycetota > Actinomycetes > Micrococcales > Promicromonosporaceae > Isoptericola > Isoptericola sp. NPDC060185. Next base: position 15,897 of record NZ_JBHWYY010000078.1, read on the forward strand.
CTGCGCCGGGCGGGGGAGTCGTACCGCGCTCCGGGCTCGTACGTGGTCGCCGGGCTGCTGCTGCTCGGGTCGCTGGCCGGGGCCGTGGTCTCCGGCGCGACGCTCGTCGGCCTCGTGCGCAGCGGCGACCCGGTCCCGCTCTCGCCCGACCTCACCGCCTACGCGGCGGGCGCCCTGGGCGTCCTCGCCGTGACGGCCGCGGCGTTCGCCGTGCTCCTCCTGCTGCGCCAGCTCACCGCGCAGCCTCGCCGCACGTCTCGGTAGAGTGCCGCCCGACGGCCCGTGTCGGGGAAGTGACGAGCGGATGTCGTACCGTGACATGACCGGTCGGCCGGCCGGCGCCCAGCACCGCCGCCAGCACCGCAGCACCAGGGAAAGCAGGAACGGATGCCCCAGCCACGCAAGCTCGTGATCGTCGAGTCGCCCACCAAGGCTCGCAAGATCCAGGGCTACCTCGGCGACGACTTCGAGGTCGAGGCGAGCGTCGGGCACATCCGCGACCTGCCCCAGCCGAGGGACCTGCCCGCGGAGATGAAGAAGGGCCCGTACGGCAAGTTCGCCGTCGACGTCGACAACGGGTTCGACCCCTACTACGAGGTCCACGCGGACAAGAAGCAGAAGGTCCGCGAGCTGAAGAAGGCCCTCAAGGAGGCCGACGAGCTCTACCTCGCCACCGATGAGGACCGCGAGGGCGAGGCCATCGCGTGGCACCTCATCCAGGAGCTCAAGCCCAAGGTCCCGGTCAAGCGGATGGTCTTCCACGAGATCACCCGTGAGGCGATCCTGCGGGCGCTGGAGAACACCCGTGAGCTCGACGAGGACCTCGTCGACGCGCAGGAGACCCGCCGCATCCTCGACCGCCTCTACGGCTACGAGGTGTCTCCGGTGCTGTGGCGCAAGGTGCGCCAGGGCCTGTCGGCAGGCCGCGTGCAGTCCGTCGCCACGCGCCTTGTCGTGGAGCGCGAGCGGGAGCGCATGGCGTTCGTCGCCGCGGACTACTGGGACGTCAGCGGTCAGTTCGCGCCCACCGAGGGCGACGACGCCGGGCAGGCGTTCCGCGCCCGCCTCACCGGCCTCGGGGGCGACCGGGTCGCCGCGGGCCGCGACTTCGACGACCGCGGCCGACTCAAGGTCCGCACCTCTCGGGGCCCCCGCGAAGACCCGCAGCGAAGCGAGGACGCTTCGCGGGGTGAGACGGGCGTCGTGCAGCTCGACGAGGCGGCGGCGAACGCCGTCGTCGCCGGGCTCGCGGACGCCGCGTTCGCGGTCCGCTCGCTCGAGACCAAGCCGTACTCGCGCAAGCCGGCGGCGCCGTTCACCACCTCGACGCTGCAGCAGGAGGCGGGCCGCAAGCTGCGCATGAGCTCGCGCCAGACGATGCGCACCGCGCAGGGACTGTACGAGAACGGCTACATCACCTACATGCGGACCGACTCGCCGTCGCTGTCCGCGGAGGCGACCGACGCCGCACGCCGGCAGGCGGCCGAGCTGTACGGGCCGGAGTACGTGCCGGGCGCGCCGCGGCTGTACGCCACCAAGAACAAGGGCGCGCAGGAGGCGCACGAGGCGATCCGCCCCGCGGGCGACTCGTTCCGCACCCCCGCCCAGGTGGCGCGCGAGATCTCCGGCGACCAGTTCAAGCTGTACGAGCTGATCTGGAAGCGCACCGTGGCCTCGCAGATGGCCGACGCGAAGGGGTCGACGGCGTCCGTGCGGGTGGCCGCGACGCTGGCCGGCGCGGCGGGCGACCTCGCCGGCCGCGACGCCGTCTTCTCGGCCTCGGGCACCGTCATCACGTTCCGCGGCTTCCTCGCCGCGTACGAGGAGGGGACGGACGTCGCCGAGGGCGACCAGGGCGGCGCGGCGGGCGCCGGGTCGGGCAAGGACGCGCGCCTGCCCCGGATGGCCGAGGGCGACCCCCTGCGCGGCGACGACCTCGTCGCCGAGGGCCACTCGACCACGCCGCCGGCCCGCTTCACCGAGGCGTCGCTGATCAAGGCGCTCGAGGAGCTGGGCATCGGCCGGCCGTCGACGTACGCCGCGACGATCTCGACCGTCCAGGACCGCGGCTACGTGCGGACCAAGGGCCAGGCGCTGATCCCGACGTGGCTCGCGTTCGCCGTCGTGAAGCTGCTCGAGGAGCACTTCCGCTGGCTGGTGGACTACGACTTCACGGCCGAGATGGAGGCCGACCTCGACCAGATCGCGTCGGGCAGCCGGGACCGCGTGGCCTGGCTGACGCGGTTCTACTTCGGCGACGGCACGGGCGAGAGCACCGGCTGGGGCCTGCACGAGCTGGTGGAGAACCTCGGCGAGATCGACCCGGTGGCGATCAACTCGGTCGAGATCGGCGAGGGCATCCGCGTGCGGGTCGGCCGCTACGGCCCGTACGTCGAGGACCTGGGCGCCGAGGTCGCGGAGGGCCAGAACCCGCCGCGCGCGTCGATCCCGGAGGACGTGGCCCCCGACGAGCTGACGGTCGCGATGGCGCGCGAGCTGCTGGCCGCGGGCGCCGACGACGGTAAGCAGCTCGGCACGGACCCGGTGTCGGGCAACGCGATCATCGCGAAGTCGGGCCGCTACGGGCCGTTCGTCACCGAGGTGCTGGACCTGCCGGAGATCGACCCGAGCCTGTCGGCCGCGGCGCAGAAGCGGGCGAAGGCCGCGCAGCCGAAGCCGCGCACCGCGTCGCTGTTCAAGGACATGTCGCTGGAGACGGTGACCCTCGACGACGCGCTCAAGCTGCTGTCCCTGCCGCGCGTGGTGGGCACCGACCCGGAGTCGGGTGACGAGATCACCGCGCAGAACGGGCGCTACGGGCCGTACCTGAAGAAGGGCACCGACTCGCGCACCATTGCGTCGGAGGAGCAGCTCTTCACGATCACGCTGGACGAGGCGCTGAAGATCTACGCCGAGCCCAAGCGGGGCCGGGGCGCTCGCCCCGCGACCCCGCCGCTGCGCGAGCTGGGCGACGACCCGACCAGCGGCAAGCCGATCGTCGTCAAGGACGGCCGGTTCGGCGCGTACGTCACGGACGGCGAGACGAACCGGACCCTGCCGCGCGACCTCACGCCGGAGAGCATCACGCCCGAGCGGGCGATCGAGCTGCTCGCGGAGAAGCGGGCGGCCGGTCCGGCCAAGAAGCGCACGACGACGCGCAAGCCTGCCGCGAAGAAGCCCGCGACCAAGAAGCCGGCCGCCAAGAAGTAGCGAGCCGTGCTGTGAGCGGGCGATTGGCCCCGGTT
>NZ_JBHWYY010000079.1:0-19041 GCF_042728595.1 Isoptericola sp. NPDC060185
CCGGGCCCCCGGGGGCGCGCTCCTCCCGGGGGGGCGGCTGGGCGGGTCTGCCCCCCCGGGCGGGGCCCTTGTGGTCCCCCGGGGGGGGGGGGGCGCCCCCCGCGGGCCCCCCCACCACCCACGCTAGGGAGCGCCCGCTGCTCGCGCTTCTCCGATCCTGACCGGTCGCGTCCGGACCGGTCGTGCCGTCACAGGTGCGGCAGCACGTGCGCCGCGTACCGCTCGGCGACGGTGCGGGCGGTGGCGCGGTGGTCGTCGGCCCAGATCTCCTCGTTGAAGATCTCGGTCTCGACGTCCCCGGTGTAGCCGGCCTCCGCGACCCAGCGGGAGATCGTCGGAAAGTCGACGTACCCGTCGCCCACGTGCCCGCGGGAGTTGAGCGGGTCGGCGGCCAGCGGCAGGTTCCAGTCGCACACCTGGTAACCGGCGATGCGGCTCTCGGCCCCGGCCCGCGCGATCGACTCGCGCAGCTGCGGGTCCCACCACACGTGGTAGGTGTCGACGACCACGCCCACGGTCTCGGGGGCGAACGGCGCGGCGAGGTCGAGCGCCTGCCCGAGCGTGGAGATCACCGCGCGGTCGGCGGCGAACATCGGGTGGAGCGCCTCGAGCACGATCCGCACGTCGTGCTCGGCCGCGAACGGCGCGAGCTCGGCGACCCGGTCGGCCACGCGGTTCCGGGCGGCGACGACGTCCCGGTCGCCCGGCCCGGCGTCGGTGCGGGGGCCACGGCCGGGCGCGCTCACGGCGGGCAGGCCGCCCACGACGAAGACCAGCTCGCGGGTGCCGACGCCCGCGGTCTCCTCGATGGCGCGCTTGTTGTCGTCGAGCGCGGCCGCGATCCCGGCCTCGTCGGCGGCGGTGAGGAAGCCGCCCCGGCACAGCGAGGAGACCCGGAGTCCCGCGTCGGCGACGATCCGGGCCGCCTTGTCGGCGCCGTGCTCCTGCACCTGGTGGCGCCACAGCCCGACCGCACCCATCCCGGCGGCCGCCGCGGCGTCGACGGCCTCGGCGAGGGTGGCGTGCTTGACGGTGGCGGTGTTGAGGGAGCAGCGGCCGAGGTCTGCTCCGTCCGGCGTGGCGGTCATGCGGTCACCCCGTTCGTGACGAGCAGCGCGTCCAGGCGCCGGGCGGCGAGCGCCGGGTCGAGCAGCATGCCGCAGCCGTCGGCCAGGCGCGCGAGCTCCACCAGGTGCGCCAGCGACCGGCCCGACTGCAGCCCGCCCACGAGCTGGAAGCCCGGCTGGAAGCCGTTCAGCCAGGACAGGAACGCCACGCCCGTCTTGTAGTAGAAGGTCGGCGCCGCGAAGATGTGCCGCCCCAGCCTCTCGGTCGAGGCGAGGATCGCGTGCCCGCGGGCCGCGCCGTCCGGGTCTCCCGCGGCGCCGGCGTCGAACGCCTGCAGCGCGGTGGACGCCGCCGGGTAGATGGCGGCGAAGATGCCGAGCAGGGCGTCGGAGTGGCCCTGCTCGTCGCCCGCGATCAGCTCGGGGTAGTTGAAGTCGTCGCCGGTGTAGAGGCGCACGGGCGAGCCGTCGAGGGCGGCCAGCGCGCGGCGCAGCCCGACCTCGTGCTGCGCGTCGAGCAGCGACACCTTGACGCCGTCGACCCTGTCCTGGTGGGCCCGGATGAGGTCGAGGAACGTCCGGGTCGCGGACTCGACGTCGTCGGACCCCCAGTACCCGGCCAGGGCCGGGTCGAACATCGTGCCCAGCCAGTGCAGCACGACGGGCCGGTCGGCCTCCGCGAGGACGGCGTCGTAGACGCGCGCGTAGTCCTCGGGGGAGCGGGCCACCTTCGCCAGCGCGCGCGAGGCCATGACGATGACCTGCGCGCCGGCGTCCTGCACCACGTGCACCTGCTCGCGGTAGGCGTCGACCACCTGGGCGAGGCCGGCCTCCCCGGGCTCGAGGGTCGCCGGGTCGAGCTGGTCCGTGCCCGCGCCGCACGCGATGCGCGCGCCGACGGCCGCGGCCTCGGCGGACGACCGGCGCACCAGCTCCTGCGTCGCGGCCCAGTCCAGGCCCATGCCGCGCTGCGCGGTGTCCATGGCGTCGGCGACGCCGAGGCCGTGCTCCCAGATGCGGTGCCGGTAGGCGAGCGTCGCGTCCCAGTCGACGACGGCGGGCGCGCCCGGCACGTTCTCCGCGCCGACCTGCGGCACGACGTGGGCCGCCGCGAACGCGAGGCGCGAGGTGATCGGCCCGGCGGGCTTCGTCCACGGGCCCGGGGCGTGCAGCTCGCGCACCTCCGTGCCGGTGGCGCGGCCCGCGGCGTCGAACCGGGGGAGGCGCACGGTGACGCCGCTGGGCGTCAGCTCCGGGGCGAGGGCGGTGTTCACGGACGTCGTCGTCACAGCGCGATCTCCGGGACGTCGAGGCGGCGGCCCTCGGCCGACGACAGCAGCCCGAGCTCTGCGAGCTGCACGCCGCGCGCGGCGGACAGCAGGTCGAACCGGTGCGGGCGGCCGGCGACGACGTCGCGCAGGAACTCCTCCCACTGCAGCTTGAAGCCGTTGTCGAGGTCGGCGTTCGCGGGCACCTCGAGCCACTGGTCGCGGAACGGCTCGGTGACGGGCAGGTCGGGGTTCCACACGGGCTTGGGGGTGTGCGCGCGCTGCTGGGCCACGCACTTGCGCAGCCCGGCGACGGCCGAGCCGTGCGTGCCGTCCACCTGGAACTCGACGAGCTCGTCGCGGTACACGCGCACGGCCCAGGAGGAGTTGATCTGCGCCACGACCGGGTCGCCGTCCGGCGTCTCGACCTCGAAGATGCCGTACGCGGCGTCGTCGGCGGTGGCGGCGTACTCCTTGCCCTGCTCGTCCCAGCGGGTGGGGATGTGCGTGGTGGTCTGCGCGTTGACGGTCTTGACGGCGCCGAGGATGCCCTCCAGGACGTAGTTCCAGTGGCAGAACATGTCCGTGGTCATGCCGCCGCCGTCCTCCTTGCGGTAGTTCCACGACGGCCGCTGCGCGGCCTGGTGGTCGCCCTCGAACACCCAGTAGCCGAACTCGCCGCGCAGCGACAGGATGCGCCCGAAGAAGCCCTCGTCGACGAGGCGGCGCAGCTTGACCAGGCCCGGCAGGTACAGCTTGTCGTGCACGACGCCGGCGGTGACGCCGGTCTCCTCGCGCAGGCGGGCGAGGTCGACGGCCTCGGCGAGCGTCTCCGCGGTGGGCTTCTCGGTGTAGACGTGCTTGCCGGCCTGCATCGCCTTGGTGAGGGTCTTGGCGCGCAGCGAGGTCATGGAGGCGTCGAACACGATGTCCGTGGCGGGGTCGGCGATGATCCCGTCGAGGTCGGTCGTGTACTCGTCCACGCCGTGCAGCGCGGCCAGCTCGGCGAGCCTGGACTCGTTGCGGCCCACCAGCACGGGCTCCACCTGGACGCGCGAGCCGTCGGCCAGCTCGACGCCGCCCTGCTCGCGGATCGGCAGGATCGAGCGCACGAGGTGCTGGCGGTAGCCCATGCGGCCCGTCACGCCGTTCATCGCGATGCGCAGGGTGCGCGTGGGTGTGCTCACTCAGGACTCCTTCGTCGTCGGCGCGCGGCGCCGGGTGGTGCACGGACCCTATGCCGGGACGGCAGAGGAATGCGCTTTCCCGATCACGGTAAGGTGTGTCCGGCGAGCGCGTCAAGGCGGACGCCCGGACAGGCCAGGAGGAGCACGTGGGACGAGCGAGGCTGCAGGACGTCGCGGACCGCGCGGGGGTCTCCCTCGCCACGGCGTCGCGGGTGCTCAACGGGTCGGCGCGGCAGCCCGGCGCGGAGCTGGTCGCCCGCGTCCAGGCGGCGGCCTCCGAGCTGGGATACGTCGTGAACGCCCAGGCCCAGGCCCTGGCGCGGGCGCGGTCGGGTCTGCTGGGGCTCGTCGTCCAGGACATCTCCGACCCCTACTTCTCCTCGATCGCCGCCGGCGCGCAGAACGCCGCCCGCGACCGCGGGCGCCTCGTGCTGCTCGCCTCGACGGGCCGCGACCCCGAGGCCGAGCGCGAGGCCGTCGCCGCGTTCGCCGCACACCGCGTGGACGCCGTCGTCGTCGCCGGCACGCGCTGGACGCCCGACGAGGACGCCGCCCTGGCCGCCGAGCTCGACGCGTTCGTCGCCGCCGGAGGTCGCTCCGTCATCGTGGGCCAGCCCGTGGGCGACGGGTCGGTCGTGCGCCCGCCGAACGCCGCCGGGGCCCGCGCGCTCGCGGAGGCGCTGCTCGCCCAGGGTCAGCGGCGCTTCGTGGTGCTCGGCGGCCCGGCCCGGGTTGTGACGTCGCGCGAGCGTACCGACGCCTTCACCGCGGCCGCGCGTGCCGGGGGCGGCACCGTGGCCGAGGTGCTCACCGCCGAGTTCTCCCGCGACGGCGGCTACGCGGCCGGCGACGATCTCGCCGAGCTGGTGCGCGCCGAGCCTGCCGGCAGCGACCCGCTGTGCGTCTTCGCCGTCACCGACGTCATGGCTATCGGCCTCATCGCGCGCCTGCGCGAGCTCGGCGTCGAGGTGCCGCGCGACGTGCGCGTCGCCGGGTTCGACGACGTCCCCACGCTGCGCGACCACGTGCCCGCCCTGTCCACCGTGCGCATCCCGCTGGAGGAGATGGGTGGCCTCGCCGTCCGGGCCGCCGTCGACGACGCCGTGGGCGGCGCCGTCACCGACGTCGACTTCGAGGTGCAGCTGCGCGACTCGACGCGCTGACGGCGGGAGCACCCGGGGCGCGCGGCCCCGCGAAATTCCGTGGCGCGGCGTCGGTACGGTGCCCGCATGCACCCCGGACCGTCCCTGCTGCCGCGCTCGACCCCGTCGGCGGAGGGCGTGTCCGCCCGCGCCGTGCTCGACCTGCTCGACCGGCTCGAGGCCGACGGCGTCGAGTGCCACTCGCTCATGGTGGTGCGCCACGGCCGCGTCGTCGCCGAGGGGTGGTGGGCGCCGTACACGGCGGACCGCCCGCACCTGCTGTACTCGCTGACCAAGTCGTTCACCGCCGTCGCCGTCGGGCTGGCCGTCGCCGACGGGCTGCTCTCCCTCGACGACCGCGTGGTCGACGTGCTGCCGGAGAGCGCGCCCGCCGACGGCCCCGCGGACGTCCTCGCGCAGGGGCGGCGCCTCACCGTCCACCACCTGCTGTCGATGACCAGCGGCCACCGCACCGACAGCCTCACGGAGGCGTGGGAGCTCGAGCCGGGGGACCTGACGAAGGGCTTCCTGCGCGTGCCGTTCGCCGCCCCCGAGGGCACGGTGCACGGCTACGACAACGCCACCACCTACGTCCTCGCCCGCATGGTGGAGCGGGTCACCGGGTGCGGCCTCCCCGAGCTCCTCGACGAGCGGGTCTTCGTCCCGATGGGCGTCCACCACGCGGAGTGGGACCGGGTGGCGAGCGGAGCGTCCTTCGGCTTCCACGGCCTGCACCTGACGACCGAGGCGGTGGCCGCCTTCGGGGAGCTGCTGCGCCGCGGCGGCCGATGGGGCGACCGGCAGCTCGTGCCGCGCGCGTGGGTCGAGACCGCCACGGCGTGGCACGCGCCCACGGAGCAGGTCGAGGGCTGGTCGCAGAACCCTGACGTGCTGTGCGGGTACGGGTACCAGTTCTGGAGGTCGCGGCACGGGTTCCGGGGGGAGGGGTCGTTCGGACAGAGCTGCGTCGTCGTGCCGTCGCTCGACCTCGTGGTCGCGGTGACGGCTGCGCTGAGCGCGGGTGGAGAGACGCTGCTCGGCCCGCTGTGGGAGTGCCTCCTGCCTGGGCTCGACGCCGACCCGGACGGCGGCGGGGACCCGGCCGCCGACGCGGCCCTCGCCGAGCGGCTGCGAGGGCTCGCGCTGCCGCCCGTAACGGGGACGGTCGGTGGTCGCGAAGCCGTCACGGCGAGCGTCGACGCGTCCGCCGAGGGCTCCGCGCTGCCGGACGGGACGGTCGTGGCCGTCGAGCCCCGCGACGGCGGCTGGCTCCTGCGCCTCGGGCCGGGCCTCGACGTCGAGGTGGGCCACGAGGGATGGCGGGAGAGCGCACCGCTCGGGCGGCCGGTCGTCGCGCGCGGCGCCTGGCGGGGGCGGACGTTCGTCGCCGACGTCGTGGTGATCACGACGCCGCACCGCGTGCGCGTGGAGGTCGACGCCCACGGCGGTACCGCCGTCGCGACGTGGAACCTCGTGCCCCTGACGGGCCCCGACCTGGCCCTGCACGTGACCGCGCCCCTGATGACGCGGCCCGACGTGGCGTAGCCCGCGCGACGTCGGTCGCGGCGCCGCGGCTCAGCCGCGCGCCAGCGTCAGGCCCAGCCCGCGGTGGGCCCGCTCGACCGTGGCGGCGTACGCGGACAGCATGCGCACGTGGCTGAACCGGGGCCGCGCGGCGACCAGCGCGCCGGAGAGGGCGTCGCGGCGGGCGGCGGCCTCGAGCCAGGCGGCCGCGACCTCCGCCGGGTCGAAGCCGGTCACCAGGCCGATGCCGTCCACGATCCGCGCGCTGTCGCCCACGGGCGTCGTCACGGGGACCGCGCCGCACATCGCGCCCTCGATGAGGCACAGCGGGGCGGCCTCGCCGAACGCGGACGTGAGTGCCACGACGTCCGACGCGGCGAGCACCCGCTCCATGTCGTGCCGCACGCCCAGCAGGTGCACGCGCGCGAGCAGATCGGGCCGGTCGGCGAAGGCCAGCACGAGGTCGGCGCCCAGGTCCGGGTTCGCGGGGCTCATCCCCGCCCCGCACAGCACCACGTGCGCGTCCGTGTCGCGGCCGAGCAGCTCGCGGGCCGCGGCCAGGAACAGGCCCGGGTTCTTCATCGCGTCGTAGCGGGCGGCGTACGTGACGACCACACCGTCGGCGGGGAGCCGGTGCGCCCCGCGCAGGGCCAGGCGCCGCGCCGGCGGCACGGGGCGGAAGCGCGTGAGGTCGACGCCGTTCGGGATGACGCGCAGCAGGTGCGCGGGCACGCCCGCGGCCTCGTAGGCGGCGCGGGTGGACTCCGCGCAGCACACGACCGCGGCGAGCCGCCCGTCGTCGGCCGCGCGCAGCAGGTGCCCGAGCCCCGAGCCCTGGTTCTGCGGGTCGGACCGGTGCAGGCACGCGACCACCGGCCGGTCCGGCAGCACGTCGGGCCGGGAGAGCAGCCGCAGCGGCTGCTCCTTCAGCGACAGCACGACGTCGGTGGCGCCGAGCGCGCGGGCGAGCACCTCGGCCTCCGCGTCGGTGACGACCTCCGGGTCGTGCGGCACGTCCGCGGACCGGCCGAGCGACGTCACGCGCACGCCCGCTGCCGTGAGCTGCCGGTAGCGGGGGTCGTCGACCATCCGCTGCCGCGCGGCCTCACGCCGCACGTCGTCGTGGATGCTCAGCACGGCGTGCCGCTGGCGGCCTTGGCCGTGCAGGCCGGCCACCACCGACGAGTGCAGCACGCGCGCGCCGCCGCTGAAGAACCCCTCGTAGAGCGAGAGGACTCGAAGAGCCCCCCGATCGACCGTCTGCACAGCCATCCGGACCACCTCCTGCGCCCAGCGTGAGCGCCGATCATGTGGTGCGGATGACCGCCGTGTGACGTTCGCATGACACTTTCCAGGCCCGATGTCGGGGGCCGGTGGCACCGTGGACGGATGGTCAGCGAGCCGCGCCGGTCCGCAGGGGCGCCCGCCGTGCCCACGTCCGTCGCGCTGCTGCGCGGGATCAACGTGGGCGGCCGCCACGCCGTCGCCATGACGGACCTCGCCGCGTGCCTCGCGGACGCCGGCCTCGGCGCCGTGCGGACCGTGCAGCAGAGCGGCAACGTGCTGATGGCGGCGGGCCCGGCGAGCGGTCCCGACCTGGAGTGCGCGATCGAGGCGGCGCTCGCGGACCGGTACGGCTTCGCCGTCCCGACGTTGGTCCGCTCGCGGGACGAGCTGAGTGCCACCGTCGCCGCCGCGCCGCCGGACCACGGCTCCGACGCGCTGCGCAGCGACGTCTTCTTCCTCAAGGCGCCGCTCACCGCGCACGAGGTGCTTGACGCGATGCCCGAGCTGCGCGACGGTGTCGACGCCGTCGCGCCCGGCCCGGCGGCGATCTACTTCTCCCGCGTCGCGGCCGAGGCCCGGCGTACCCGCATCCAGCGGCTCATGGGCATGCCCGTGTTCCGGCAGATGACCGTGCGCTCCTGGCGCACCACCACCCGCCTCCTGGAGCTGTTCGACGAGCCGCTGCCCGGCGCGTAGCCCCGGTCGCCCGACGCGCCGACCGGGTGCGTCCGGGTGCTCGCGCGAGGCGGCTTCCCTCCGTGCCCGGTGCTCCCTAGGATCGCGGCCGCGGCACGACGACGTGCACGGGGTCGACGGGAAGCAGGACGGCGATGACGAACGAAGCCGGCGGTGGGCGCGAGGTCCTCGACAGGGAGGCGCGTGGGTCGGGCGACGGCGTGACGCCGGCCTTCGCCGCGGCGCTGGCGATCAGCGCGCTCGCGGTGCTCTACCTCGTGCCGCTCGCCCTGGTGGGTGCAGCCGCGACCGGGCTCGCCGGGTGGAGCCGCCCGTGGGTCGTCGCGGCGTCCGTCGTCGTCTTCGCGTGGGCGCTGCTCCGCTGGGCGTCCCTCGGGTTCGTCGCCTGACGCTCCCGCGACGGGCGTCAGTCGAGGCAGAACTCGTTGCCCTCGACGTCTTGCATGGTGATGCAGGACTCCTCCTCGCCGTCCGCGAGCTGCGTCCACAGGTGGACGGCGCCCAGCGGCTCGAGGCGAGCCTGCTCGGCGCGCAGGGCGGCGAGGCGCTCGTCGCCGACGAGCCCGGTGCCGACGCGTACGTCCAGGTGCACGCGGTTCTTCACGACCTTTCCCTCGGGCACCTTCTGGAAGAACAACCGCGGACCCTCGCCGGTGGGGTCCTGCGCGACGCAGTCCACGCCGTCGGGCATGACGTACCCGAGCACCTCGCACCAGAAGCGAGCGACGCGCGCCGGGTCCGCGCAGTCGAAGGTCACCTGGAACTTTCGCACCGTTGCCATGCGCCCACCGTAGGGGCGCCACCGCACCGCGTGCAGCGAGCTCAGGCCGCGAGCAGGGCGCGGATGTCCCGCTCGGCCTGCGCGGGCGCCACGGGCCGGCAGCCCAGCCCCACCCAGCGGCGCACGAGGGCGGGCTCCGCGCGCATGAGGCCCCAGCCGCGCCGTACCAGGGTGGGCAGCGGCTTGCGGGACTCGGCGACGTCGCGCAGGAAGCGGAACCAGAACGTCACGACGCGCGGGCGGGCGAGGCAGATCGCGTCGGCGAGGATGCCCTCGCGCCGGCACGCGGCGACCAGCTCGGCCGCGAAGATCCCCTCGGCGACGACGACGCGCGCGTCGCCCGCCTCGAGCACCGTGCCGCCGGTGCGGCGCGACGTCGGGATGTCGTAGACGGGCACCTCGGCGCGGCCCGTGCGGACGACCTCGCGGAGCGCGTCGAGCGCGGCCTCGGAGTCCCAGCTGCGCGGGTCGTCCCAGTCGACGATGCCGTACCGCATCGGCATCCCCGGGTGGTCGACGTCGCGGTAGAAGTCGTCGAGGTTGACCACCGGCAGGCCGAGCCGGCGCGTGAGGGCCGTCTTGCCCGACCCCGACGGCCCGGTGAGCAGCACGATCCGCCGGGCGGGCCGGCGCGCGCCCGGCGGCACCTCGAAGAGGGCGTCGGACTCGGCCGGTTCGTCCGTCGGCGGCGCGCTGTCGGTCACGGGCACCCATTCTGCGGCCTCCGGCGAGCGGCGACGACCGGCCGGGCGGCGGGCGCCGCCGGCCGGGGGAGCGCGGAGGATCGCGAGGCCATTGCGAAAACGTTATCGACATCGTTATATTCGGCGCGTTCGGACCACCTCGACGGTCTCGCCCGAGACGTCGACGACCCGACCCGGAGAGGAACAACGATGTCCCATTCCCCCCAGCTGAAGCGCGCCGCCGCCGTCGCGGCGTCCGCCGTCACGGTCCTCGCACTGGCCGTCCCGATGGCCCAGGCCCGGCCGCCGGAGCCGACGCTGCGCTCCGAGAGCCCGCACGATCTCGAGATCGGCAGCGCCGTGTGGGGCAAGAACGAGCTGCTCGGCTACGACCGCAAGAACCCGAACGCGTTCCAGAAGATCCTCGGGGACGAGTTCGGCTCGCTCACCCCCGAGAACGACATGAAGTGGGCCGAGCTCCACCCCGAGCCGGGCGTCTACGACTTCTCCGGCGCGGACGCCGTCGTGGCGTTCGCCAAGGCCAACGGCCAGGAGGTCCGCGGGCACACGCTGCTGTGGCACAGCCAGAACCCGGAGTGGGTGACGGAGGCCGCCGCCACCTGGACCTGCGACGAGGCGCGCGACGTCCTCGAGGACCACGTGCGCACCGTCGTCGGCCGCTACGCCGGCGAGATCTACGAGTGGGACGTGATCAACGAGGTCATGCAGGACGACTGGGACGCCGGCGGCGTGCGACTGCGCACCGAGGCCAACCCGTTCCTCAAGGCCTGCGCGGACGACCCGGTCGGCCTCATCGGCGACGTGTTCCGCTGGGCCCACGAGGCCGACCCCGACGCGCTGCTCTTCATGAACGACTACAACGCGGAGGGCATCAACGCCAAGACCGACGCCTACTACGCGCTGGCCAAGGAGCTCCTCGCGGACGGCGCGCCGCTGCAGGGCTTCGGCGCCCAGAGCCACCTGAGCCTCCAGTACGGCTTCGACGACTCGATGCAGGCGAACTTCCAGCGGTTCGCCGACCTTGGGCTGAAGGTGGCCGTCACCGAGGCCGACGTCCGGATGCCGCTCGGCGACGACGGCGAGCCGACCGCCGAGCAGATCGCCACCCAGGCCGACCGGTACGACCGGCTGCTGCAGGCGTGCCTCGGTGTGTCCGCCTGCACGAGCTTCACGGTCTGGGGCTTCGACGACGAGCGGTCGTGGGTGCCGGGGGTCTTCCCGGAGGGGTACGCCACGATCATGACCGGCGACTTCGAGAAGAAGCCGGCGTACTTCGCGCTGCGTGACGGCCTCGCCGACGCCACCCCGGGCACGTCGCCGCGCACGTCGCCGGGGCTGAACCGGTAGCGATCACGCGCTGACGACGACGGCGTCCGGACCCCGGTGGGCCCGGGCGCCGTCGTCGTGCTCAGGTCGTCGTGCTCTGGGAGCGTCGACGAGCAGATGCGCAGGGTCCGCGGGCCGTGCACGCCCTCCTGGACGCGAGCCCGTCGTCGGGCGTCTCCCTTCCGCCGTGAACTCTTCGCGGCGCGAGGGGAGATACCAGGGGACAGCGACGGAGTGCAGCGACGAGGAGGCGGAGATGGTCCGGACGTGCGACACGAGACCCGGGACGACATGACGGCGGTCGCGCGCCGAGAGCCCGCCTCCGGCGATGCCGCCATCATCTCGGCGTCGATCGAGGAACCCGAGCATTTCGCGGCGCTCTACGGGCGGTACTCCGCCCAGCTCTACCGCTACGCGTACCGACGGGTGGGTGCCGAGCACGCCGAGGACGTCGTGGCGGACACGTTCGTCGCCGCGTTCCGGCGCCGGGACTCCTACGACCTCTCCCGGATCGACGCCCGACCGTGGCTGTTCGGGATCGCGACCAAGGAGATCGCCCGCTGGCACCGCGCCGAGGCGGCGCGGTACCGCGCGTTCGCGAGGTCGGGGGTCGCGCCCGCCGACGACGACCTGGCGGACGGCGTCGCGGCGGCGGTCAGCGCCCGGGCTGCGGGGCCGGCGCTCACGGAGGCGCTCGCGTCGTTGGCGGCCCGCGACCGGGACGTGCTCCTGCTCGCCGCCTGGGGCGACCTCACCTACGAGCAGATCGCACGGACGCTCGAGATCAAGATCGGCACGGTGCGCTCGCGCCTGCACCGTGCCCGGCGCGTGCTGCGCGCGCGGCTGCGCGCCCAGGGTTGGACGGAGGAGAGCTGATGGACGAGATGACGATGCTCCGGCAGGCGGGCACCCTGCTCGACCCGCCGACGGCCGGGCCGCCCCTCGCGTTGCGGCGGCGGATCGTGGACGAGCTGGGAGCGGGATTTGTGGCAGCGCCCGAGCCGATGGAGCCGATTCCGGCGCTCCACGTGGTCCGCTCGGGCGACGCGGTCGGGTCGGGTGGGGACCGACCCGGTGGGCGCCGCTCCGCGGGCTCCGGGCCGGGTCGTCGCCGCGGCGGGCGCCGCGTCGTGCTCGCCGCCGGGATCGCCGCCGTCGCGGCCGGGACTCTCGCCGTGGTCCCGACCGTCGGCGACCGGCCGGCGGCGAGCGCGGAGGCCGTGGAGCTGCTGCGGTCGGCGGCCGACCGTGCCGCGGAGGAACCGGCATGGGACCCGCGCGGCGACCAGTTCGTGTACACGAGGGGCGTCCAGCGCGCCATGCACGAGGGTGAGGGGCCCGACGGCGACTACGCGGTCGCCATGGTGACCCAGACCCGGGAGGCCTGGAAGTCCGTCGACGCCCAGCACCCGGGCCTGGTCACGGGGGTGACAGAGCCCGGTCAGGACCCGTGGGACCCCGACGGTGGTCCGTGGGAGTCGCCTCTCGAACCCTGCGACGGGACCTGGGACGCCTGTGGCGACATCCCTGCGTTCCCGACGGGCATGCCGACCGACGGGGACGCGGGGGCGATGCTCGCGTTCCTGCGAGCCACCGTCGACCCCCCCGAGGAGCCGGCAGGCCTCCCGGCCGACCGCCCCGACCAGGCGGTGTTCGACGAGGTCGTCCGGCTGCTGGAGAACGGTGGGATGCCGCCGGAGATCGAGGCCGGGCTCCTCGGCGCCGTCGCGCAGATCCCCGGGGTGACCACGACGGGAGGGCTGACGGACGTCGTGGGGCGCAGCGGGGTGGGGGTCGGCCTGACGACCGCCCGGGGTGCTCGGACCGACATCGTCATCGACCCGGACACGGACGAGGTCCTCGGGACCAGAACGACGCTGGACGCGGACTCGGAGCCCACCGGCTGGGCCCTGCTCGAGTCGGGGCTGGTCGACGCCGTGGGCGACACGCCCTGACGCGCGGCTGGTCGTCGTCAGCCGGCGGCGACCAGCAGCACGTGCAGGGTCCGCGGGCCGTGCACGCCCTCCACGCGGTCCAGCTCGATGTCCGACGTCGCGCTGGGGCCCGAGATCCACGTGAGCGGCCGCTCGGGGTGCACGCCGAGCAGCCGCACGGCCTCGGGCACCGTCTGCACCACCTGGTCGGCCCGCACCACGCACAGGTGCACGTCGGGCACCAGCGAGATCGCGCGCCGCCCCTGGTCCGGCTCGCCGTCGAGCACGATCGTGCCCGTCTCCGAGATCGCCACCCGGGCGGCGGTGACGACGGCGGCCACGGTGTCCAGGTCCGTCGCGGCCAGCGGGCGCTCCCGCGAGTCGCGCACGACCTCCACGCCCGCCGGCAGCGCCGCGAGCCACGCGTCGTCCAGCCCGTCGGGCGCCACCACCCGCACCGACCTGTCAGGACCAGGGCCATCAGAACCTGCTCCTGGCCCTGACAACTCCGGAGCCGTGGAGTTGTCAGGGCCACGACCACGGGAACCTTCGTGTGGCCCTGACAGGTCGGCGACGAGGGTGGCGACGGCGGCGGGCAGGGCGTCGGCGGTGACGTCGTGCACGTGGGCCTTGTAGTCCACGAGCCGGTCGACCAGCTGCTCCAGCACCTCGGGCGAGCCGACGGCGTGCTCCCCGGCGGCGCGGTAGGCCCGCGGCACGGGCTCGGGGCGCGGTGGCGTGCCGACCTTGCCCGACGGCGTCGTGCCTGAGCCGGCCTGTCCCAGCGCCGCGCGCACGCGCGCCAGGACCTCGGTGCGTGCCTCGCTCATCGGGTGCCCTCCTCGTTCTCGTGCTCCGCCTTCCACCACTGCCGGAACGTCTGCCGGGGCGGGGCGGGCAGGTCGTGCGACCGGGTCCACGCGGTGGCCGGCGGAGGCGCCACCGAGATCGCGTGGTCGCGGCCGCCGAGGCCGCTGCCCAGCGTCGCGGCGCGACCGGCGACGGCGAACCGGTCGCCGTCGGCCATCACCCACGACGCGGCCTTCATGGCCGTGCGCCACGGGTCGACGGCGCGCGCCGAGCGGTCGGCGTCGACCTCGCGGGCGCGCAGGTCGACGAGGATCGACGGGATGTCGATCTTCACCGGGCACACCTCGTAGCACGCGCCGCACAGCGACGACGCGTACGGCAGGGAGGCGTTCGGGTCGTGGTGCCCGGACACGCCGCCGGTCGACGCCGTGAGCTGCGGCGTGAGTATCGCGCCGATCGGACCGGGGTACACGGAGCCGTAGGCGTGGCCGCCCACCCGCTCGTAGACGGGGCACACGTTGAGGCACGCGGAGCAGCGGATGCAGTGCAGCGCGGAGCGCCCTACCTCGTCGGCGAGCACGTCGGTGCGGCCGTTGTCGAGCAGCACCAGGTGGAACTCCTGCGGCCCGTCACCGGGCGTGACCCCCGTCCACAGCGACGTGTACGGGTTCATGCGCTCGCCCGTCGACGAGCGGGGGAGCAGCTGCAGGAACACCTCGAGGTCGTCGAAGGTGGGCACCAGCTTCTCGATCCCCATCACCGTCACCAGCGTCTCGGGCAGCGTGAGGCACATGCGGCCGTTGCCCTCCGACTCGACGACGGCGAGCGTGCCCGTGTCCGCGACGGCGAAGTTGGCGCCGCTCACCGCCACCTTGGCGGACAGGAACTTGCGGCGCAGGTGCGCGCGGGCCGCCATCGCGAGCTCGCGCGGCACGTCCGAGAGGTCGGGCGGGGCGTCGCCCATGCGGGCGAGGAAGATGTCGCGGATCTCCGACCGGTTGCGGTGGATCGCGGGGACCAGGATGTGCGAGGGCATGTCGTCGGCGAGCTGCACGATGAGCTCGGCCAGGTCCGTCTCGATGGCGGCGACGCCCTGGTCGGCCAGCGCCTCGTTCAGCCCGATCTCCTGGGTGGCCATCGACTTGACCTTGACCACCTCGTCGGCGCCCTTGGCCTTCGCGATGCCGGCGACGATCCGGTTCGCCTCCACCGCGTCGCGCGCCCAGTGCACGATGCCGCCGCGCGCGACGACGTTCTCCTCGAGCTGCTGGAGCAGGTCCGGGAGGTGCGCCATGACCTGCTGCTTCACGGCCGAGCCGGCGTCGCGCAGCGGCTCCCAGTCGGGCACCTCGCCGACGACGGCGGCCCGCTTGGTGCGGATCACCTGCGTGGCGTGGCCGAGGTTGCGGCGCAGCTGGTCGTTCGCGAGCGTCTGCTTCGCCGCGGCGGGGAAGTCCTGGCCCCAGCGCAGCGGCTCCTGCGGGTGGGGGACGGGGCCGAACGGCTCGTCCGCCTCGGTGGGGCGGCGTCGCGGCCGGGGCAGGCCGAGGAACGTCTCGCTCATCGCGCGGCCCCCGTCCGCTCGTCGCGCCCTGGGCGGGTGAACGTCGCCTCGGGCAGGGGCGTGAGCTCCTCGCGCGTCGAGGCGAGCACCTCGGCCAGGTGCAGCGCCCGGACGCCGGTGCCCTGCCGGGACAGGCCGCCGCCGATGTGCATGAGGCAGGACATGTCGCCGGCGGTGAGCACCTCGGCGCCCGTGCCGCGCACGTGCGCCGTCTTGTCCGCGAGCATCGCCGCCGACGTGTCCGCGTTCTTCAGCGCGAACGTGCCGCCGAACCCGCAGCACGTGTCCGCCGCGGGCAGCTCCACGAGGTCGATCCCCGCCACGGCCCGCAGCAGCCGCAGCGGCTTGTCGCCCACGTGCAGCATGCGCAGCGAGTGGCAGGTGGGGTGGTAGGTGACGCGGTGCGGGAACCAGGCGCCGACGTCGGTGACGCCGAGGACGTCGACCAACAGCTCCGACAGCTCGTACGTCTTCGCCGAGACCGCCTCCGCGGTCGTCGCGAGGTCGTCGAGGCCGGCGCGGCGGCAGACCATCGCCTGCTGGTGGCGCACGGACCCTGTGCACGACCCGGACGGGATGACGACGGCGTCCCACTCGCCGTCCGCCACCGGCGCGAACGTCTCCACGTGGTTGCGGATCACCGGGACCGCCTCGCGGAAGTAGCCGGTGTTGACGTGCATCTGCCCGCAGCACGCCTGGCCGGTAGGGAACACGACCTCGTGGCCGAGCCGCTCCAGCAGGCGCGCGGTGGCGCGCGGGGCCCCGGGGAACAGGGTGTCGGCGAGACAGGTGGCGGCGAGGGCGATGCGCATGCGACTCCTCGGAACTCCTTCGGCGCCGCTGCGATGCGGCGGTCGGTCCAGCAACGGCCTGCATGGTCAGCATGGCCCGGGCGGTGCGGCGCCGCACGGGAGCGCGGCGTCGAGCGGCCACTCTAGCGGATGTGGTCTGACCACCGGGCCCGATGTCGTTACGCTGAGCCCGTGCGCACCCACGAACGAGTCCTCGCCTACCTCGAGGAAGGCATCGCCGCCGGCCGCTGGGGCCTCGGCGAGCGGCTGCCCGGCGAGCGGGCGCTCGCGGAGGACCTTGGCGTCTCCCGGCCGTCGGTGCGCGAGGCGATCCGCGTCCTCGACGCGCTCGGCATCGTCCGGCCCGGGGTCGGCTCCGGCCCGAACGCCGGCGCCGTCGTCATCGACCGCCCCGCCGCCGGCCTGGGCGCGGCCGTCCGCCTCCACGTCGCCACCGGCACGCTGCCGGTGCGGGACGTCGTCGCCACGCGGGTCCTGCTCGAGTCGTGGGCCGTGGCGCAGGCCGCGGAACGCGCGGCCGACCACGCGCCCGGCGCCGCCGCCCACCTGGAGGAGGCGCGCCGGCTCCTGGCGCGGATGGAGGACGACGACGTCCCTGCCGCCGAGTTCCTCGAGCTCGACCAGGCGTTCCACCTGGAGTTCGTGC
Source organism: Isoptericola sp. NPDC060185 (assembly GCF_042728595.1). Taxonomy (NCBI): domain Bacteria; kingdom Bacillati; phylum Actinomycetota; class Actinomycetes; order Micrococcales; family Promicromonosporaceae; genus Isoptericola; species Isoptericola sp. NPDC060185. Next base: position 16,749 of record NZ_JBHWYY010000079.1, read on the forward strand.
GCCTCGCCGGCAACGTGCTCGTCGAGGCCGTGATGTCGGGCCTGCGTGGCGCGATCGGCGGCTACGTCGCGGTCGGCATCGAGCGGCTGCCGTCCTGGCCGCGCACCGCCGGCCGGCTGCGCGCCGAGCACCGGGCCGTGCTCGACGCCGTCGCGGCAGGCGACGGCGCGGCCGCCTCCGCCGCGGTGGCGGCGCACATCGAGGGCTTCTCCCGGGAAGCCGGCGTCTGACGCGAGACTGCTCGCCGGACCCCGCGCGCACACCTCGCGTCGCGCGCAGGCGCCCTCGGGCCTGTGGATCGCCGGCGACGGGTGTCCGCGGGGGCCGTTAGCGTCCTGCCGGTGGCCGCGCGCGCGGCCGGGCGCGAGCGGCACGACGGGCGGGGGCGAGGCATGGAGCGGGGGGACGTGGCGCGCCTGGCGCGCGGGCTGATGGCGGAGCACGGCCTGTCCGGCTGGGCGTTCCGGTTCGACCGGGCGCGGCGACGCGCCGGGATGTGCCGGCACGACGCCCGCGAGATCAGCCTGTCGGGCCCGCTGACCGCCCTGTACGACGAGGCCGACGTGCGCGAGGTGGTGCTGCACGAGATCGCGCACGCGCTGGCCGGTGCGCGGCACGGGCACGACGCCGTCTGGCGTGCCACGGCGCGGCGGATCGGCTCCACCGGACGCCGCCTGGTGCGCGAGGGGAGCCCCGAGGTCGAGGGCGACTGGGTGGGGCGCTGCCCCGCCGGGCACCGCGTGACGCGCTTCCGGCGGCCGCAGCGACCGCAGGCGTGCGGCCGCTGCTCGCCCGTCTTCGACCGGCGGTTCCTCCTGTCGTGGACGTACCGCGGGCGGCCGGTGCCCGAGCTCGGCGGGCCTTCGGCGGCGGGCCGCGACGGGGCGCTCCCGCCGGGGCCCCGCGCCTCGTCGGGGCGCCGGGTCGACCCGGCGACGGTGCTGCCGGGGGAGCCGCTGCGCGTGGTGGCCCCGGGCCGGTACGACGGCGTGGTCGGCGCGCTCGTCAAGCGCGGCCGGACGCGGTACCACCTCCAGGTGGGGCGGGTCGTGCTCACGGTGCCCTTCGGGCTGGTCGAGCGGGCCGGCCCGTCCGTCGTCCGACACGGGGGTGAGGCAGCGCCCGACGCGGTGGGATGATCGCTCCCATGAGTGAGTCCACCGCACCCGCCCTGACGCTGCCGACGGGCGCCGCAGGATCCCGCATCGTCGGTCTCGGCCACCACCAGCCCGAGAAGGTCATGACCAACGACGACATCGCGCAGCTCGTCGAGACCAACGACGAGTGGATCCGCTCGCGCACCGGCATCGTCACCCGGCACGTCGCGGCCGACGACGTCACCGTCGCGGACATGGCCACCGCCGCCGCCCGGCACGCGCTCGAGGACGCGGGCGTCGCCGGCACCGACGTCGACCTGGTGATCGTCGCCACCGCCACCGCGGTGGACCGTTCGCCGAACACCGCGGGCCGCGTCGCCTACGCCCTGCGCACGGGCGTGCAGCCCGGCGCCAGCACGCCCGAGGGCGAGGACGAGCCCGACCTGCGCAACGTCGTCGGCCCCGCCGTCATCGACGTCAACACCGCCTGCTCCGGGTTCGCCTACGCCGTCGGGCTCGCCGACCAGGCCATCCGCGCCGGGTCCGCGCGCACCGCCGTCGTCGTCGGTGCGGAGAAGCTCACCTCCGTCACCGACTGGGCCGACCGCAGCACCTGCATCCTCACGGCCGACGGTGCGGGCGCCGTGGTGCTGCAGGCCGCGGACGTCCCCGCCGTCGGGCCCGTCGTGTGGGGCTCCGAGCCCGAGCTCACGCCCGCCGTGCGCATCGAGATGCCCACCGAGAAGTTCGCCCAGGACGGCCGGGCCGTCTTCAAGTGGGCCATCACCCGCGCCGCCGACCGTGCCCGCCGGGTCGTCGAGGCCTCCGGCCTGACGCTCGACGACATCGGCGTGCTGGTGGCGCACCAGGCCAACCTGCGCATCATCGAGCCGCTGGCCAAGGCGCTCGGCCTCGAGGACCGCGTGGTCGTCACGGACATCACCGAGTCCGGCAACACGTCCGCCGCGTCCATCCCCCTCGGCCTGTCCAAGTGGTGGCACGCGGGCAAGATCCCGGCCGGCACGCCCGCCCTGCTCTTCGGCTTCGGCGGCGGCTTCACGTGGGCCGGCCAGGTCGTCATCACGCCGTCGAAGTAGTCGGGCTCCCGCCGAGGTAGTCCCGTTCTCCCCGAGGTCGTGCGAGACCTGCCGAGGTAGTTCCGTTCGTGCCGAGGTAGTGGTCCAGTCCACTACCTC
>NZ_JBHWYY010000080.1:0-18971 GCF_042728595.1 Isoptericola sp. NPDC060185
CCGTCCGCTCCGAGGAGCGGACGGGGGTCTCGGTACGTCCGGGCGGCGGCGTCAGTCGCCGAGCACCTTCGCCATGGAGTCGACGAGGGCAGGGAAGCCCTCCTCCCAGTACACGGACAGCGCGGTGGGCGGAGAGACCGACGACACGGGCGCGGTGCCGACGATCTGCGCGACCTTGCCCGCCTTGACGGCCGGGATCGCCTGCAGCTCCTTCTTGGTGAGGAACGCCTTCGCGTCCTCGGGCGTGTAGGCGTAGTCGACGACGAAGTCGGACGTCAGCTTGTCGAGCTCCTCGTACGACAGGGCGTAGAAGAACCCGCCGTTCGACGTGTCGAGCTCGGCCACCGACGGGGCGACCTTCACACCGAGGCCCTCGAGGAAGCCGGCGCGCGGGTCGGCCTGCGGGTACACGTACACCTTGCCCTCGGTGGGCGAGTCGACGACGGCCGCGAAGGTCTTGCCGGCGAACTCGGGGTGCTCGGCGGCCTTGTCGGCGACGAAGTCGTCGATGTCGGCGAGCACCTTGTCGCCGGCGGCGGAGCGGCCCAGCGACTGCGCGGTGATGCGGATCGTGTCGTCCCACGGCGTGGTCCAGGCCGTGTCCGGGAAGGCCACGACGGGGGCGATGTCCGACAGGACGTCGTACTGCTCCTTGGTGAGGCCGGAGTACGGCGCCACGATGAGGTCGGGCTTCGCCTCGACGAACTCCTCGTAGGGCACGGAGGCGCCGGCCTCGGGGTCGTCGAGGATGGTGGGCTTGGCGACGCCGGCCTCGTCGTAGGCGTCCTCGACCCAGGGGAGCAGCGCGTCCTCACCGACGGTCCAGACCTGCTCGGCCACGGCCACGGGGTACACGCCGACGGAGATCGCGGCCTCGGTGGAGCCCCAGCCCCAGGTGGCGACGCGCTCGGGCGCCTCGTCGATCACGGTCTTGCCGAAGGCGTGCTCGACGGTGATCGGGAACTCGTCGGTGGCGCCGGACGCCGACCCGCTCGGGGCGGCGGAGCCGTCGCCCTCGGGGGAGTCGCCGGAGGCGCAGCCGGCGAGGGTCAGGGCGACGGTCGCCGCGAGCGCGGCGGTGGCGACGAGAGGACGGCGAAGACGCACGGGTTCTCCTCGGTGTGCTCGCGCCGGTGCGGCGCGAGAGGGACGGTAGGTGAGGAAAGCCTAACCTACATACTCGCTCCGCTGTGCGTGCGGCCGAGGGGTACGACGAGTGGCGTGCCCGACACCGGGTCGGGCACCACGCGGGAGCGCAGCCCGAACGCGGCGAGGACCGACTCCTCGGTGAGGACGTCCCCGGGCCGGCCCTCCGCGACGACCTGCCCGGCGCTCATCACCACGAGGTGGTCGGCGTACCGGGCGGCGAGGTTCAGCTCGTGCAGCACCATGACGACGGTGGTGCCGCGGGTGCGGTTCAGCTCGGACAGCAGGTCGAGCAGGTCCACCTGGTGGGCGACGTCGAGGTACGTGGTGGGCTCGTCGAGCAGCACGATGTCGGTCTCCTGCGCCAGCACCATCGCGATCCACACGCGCTGGCGCTGCCCGCCGGAGAGCTCCGCCACGGGGCGGTCGGCGAGGTCGGCGACGCCGGTGGCGTCCAGCGCGCGGAGCACCGCCGCGTCGTCCGTCGAGCTGTGCCGCCCGAACCAGCCCTGGTGCGGGTAGCGGCCGCGCGCCACCAGCTCTGCCACCCGCACGCCGTCGGGGGCGATCGAGGCCTGGGGGAGCACACCCACCCGCCGCGCGAGCTCCTTGCGGGACAGCGCGGCCACGTCCTCGTCGCCGAGCGTGACGTGCCCGGCGTCGAGCGGGTGCAGGCGCGCCAGGCCGCGCAGCAGCGTCGACTTGCCGCAGGCGTTGGGCCCGACGATCGCCGTGACGCTGCCGGCGGGGAGCTCGAGGTCGAGCCCCTCGATCACGCGCCGCCCGTCGTAGCCCAGGCTGACGCCGTGCGCGCGCAGGGTGACGTCGGTCATGCGAGGGACTTCCTTCCGTCGGTGGCCAGCAGCCACAGCAGGTACGGGGCGCCGATGAGGCCGGTGACGATGCCGGTGGGCGCCTGGATGCCGAAGAGCAGGTGCTGGCCCACAACGTCCGCCGCGAGCACGAGCAGAGCGCCGGTGAGGACGGACGCCGTGAGCGCGGCGCCGCCGTCGTCCACCAGCCGGCGCGCGATGGCGGGGGCGACGAGCGCGACGAACGCGAGCGGCCCGACGAAGGACGTGGCGGTGGCGACGAGGCCCACGGCCAGCAGCAGCGTGAGGACCCGGGCGGTGTCGACCCGGACGCCGAGGGCGCGGGCGTGGTCGTCGCCGAGGGCGAGCGGCGCCTGCCAGCGCGACGCGAGCGCCACCCCCGCGCCGAGCACCACGACGGCCACCGCGAGGGTGAGCAGCTCGGCGCCGCGGACGTCGGCGACGCTGCCCACGGTCCACAGCAGCGCGGACTGCGCCTCGCGGACGTCGGCGCTCGCCAGCAGCCACGCGAGCAGGGAGGAGCACAGGTAGGCGAACCCGACGCCCACCAGCACGAAGCGGATGGAGTGCAGCCCCCGGCGCCACGCGAACAGCCAGATCGCCAGCGCGACGAGCAGTGCCCCCGCGAAGGCGGCCCCGGAGACCGCCAGGCCCGTGAGCCCCGCGACGAGCAGCGCCCACACGGCGCCGAGGCTCGCCCCGCTGGCGATGCCGAGGATGTCGGGGCTGGCCAGCGGGTTGCGCAGGGTGGTCTGGAAGAGCGCGCCCGCGAGGCCGAACGCCGCGCCCGCGAGGACCGCGGTCTCGAGGCGGGGCAGCCGCAGCCGGTGCACGACGAACACGTCCGCGTCGGTGCCGGCGCCGAACAGCGCCGCGAGGGCGCGACCGGGGGACAGGGACGCCTCGCCGAGCGTGAGCGCCAGCGTGGCGACGGCGACGAGCAGCGCCGCCAGGGTGGCGAGCACGACCACGAGGCGGCGCCGGCGGCGGGCGCGCAGCGCGACGACCGGGGTGGGCGAGGGGTCCAGGACGGTGCCGGCCACGTCAGACCCCCGCCACGGACTTGCCGCGCGCGACGGCGATGAGCACGGGGGCGCCGAGCGCGGCGGCGACCACGCCGGCCTCGAGCTCGGAGTGGGGCAGCACAAGCCGTCCGATGACGTCGGCGCCCAGCAGCATCACGGCGCCGAGAAGCGCGGTGAGCGGCACGATCCAGCGGTAGTCGGTGCCCACGAGGCGGCGCGCGGCGTGCGCCACGGCGAGGCCGACCAGCGCGATGGGTCCGGCGAGCGCGGTCGCGCTGCCGGCGAGCAGCACGACCGCGGCGGCGGTGAGGCCGCGCGTGAGGCCGACGCGCTGCCCGAGCGCCCGGGCGACGTCGTCGCCCAGCACCAGCATGGTGAGGCGGTGCGCGAGCGCGCCCGCGAGGACGACGCCGATCGCGACGAACGGCCAGAGCTTGTCGAGGGTCTCCATGCCGCGCCCGGTGAGCGAGCCGACCGCCCAGAACCGGTAGGTGTTGAACGCGGCGGGGTCGCGCAGCAGGACCAGGGTGATCATCGGCGTGATGAGCGCCGTCACGGTGGCGCCGACCAGCGCCAGCTTCACGGGCTGCCCGGCGCCGATCGAGAAGACCAGGAGCGCGGCGAGCGCGGCGCCGGCGAACGCGAACCACACGAAGCCGAGCGGCGCCGTCACGCCGAGCAGCGAGACCGCGACGACGACGGCGAGCGAGGCGCCCGCGTTGAGGCCCAGCAGGCCCGGGTCGGCGATCGGGTTGCGCGTGACGCCCTGGATGAGCGTGCCGGCCACGCCCAGCGCGGCGCCTGCCGCGAGGCCGATGAGGGTGCGGGGCACGCGCTGGTCGCGCACGACGTCATGGTCGACGTTGCCCGCGACCGGGTGGGTGAGCGCCTGCCACACGGTGGCGAGGTCGATGTCGCGGACGCCGAGCGCCAGGCTCGCCGCGACGATGGCGAGCAGCACCAGCAGGGAGAGCGCGACGACGAGCAGGCGCCCGCGCGTGCGTCGCGCGACGAGGGCGGCGGCCGGGCTCGCGGGGGTCGCGACGGCGGCGGGCGCGCTCACCGGGCCTCCCGGTCGGCGTCGGGCAGGGTGTCGGACAGGGCGTCGGACAGGGTGCCGGGCACGGTGTCCGGCACGGCGTCCGGCATAGCGCGCACGCGGCGGGCCACGCGGCTGGCGACCCAGGCGACGAGCGCCACCGCGGCCGCCCCGATGAGGGCGAGGGTCACGGGGTGGTGCAGCCCGACGGCGATCGCGCCGTTCACGGCGGCGGTGCCGACCGTCGTCCAGATGCCGGCCCAGACGGCGCAGCCGGCGAGCAGCGCCACGAGGTAGCGGCCGAACGGCATGCGCAGGTAGCCCGCGGCGAGGTTGACCAGGGTCTGCACCCCCACCGTGAAGAACGAGAGCGTGACCGCGGGCGGGCCCCACCGGTGCACCCGGTCCACGACCGCGACCGCGCCCGGCCGGGCGAGCATCTCGGCGAAACGGCCGCGGGAGGTGCCGCGGGCCACGCCGCGGCCGGCCCAGTACGTGGCCTGCGCGCGCACGAGGACGATCGCGAACGCCGCGACGTACACCACCCAGAACGGCACCCCGGCGATCGTGAAGACGCCCGTGGCGGCGGCGTCGTCTGGCGCCAGGGTGGTGAGCGTAGGAGTGGTCAGGTGCACGGCCTCATTGTGCCCGACTGAGGTATGCCTGCCCTAATTCTCCCGGCCGGTCCCGGCGGTCGCGGGGTCCTGTCCCGCGCGGCACTCGGCGCAGGTGCCCCACAGCTCCACGGTGTGGTCGATGTCCGCGAACCCGTGGGCGGCGCCGACCGACGCCGCCCAGGCCTCGACGGTGGGTCCGTCGATCTCGACCGCCCGTCCGCACGCCCGGCAGACCAGGTGGTGGTGGTGCTCGCGGCGCTCGCAGCGGCGGTACAGGCTCTCGCCGTCCTCGGCGCGCAGCACGTCGACGTCGCCGCCGTCGACCATGGCCTGCAGCGTGCGGTACACGGTGGCGAGGCCGACGGCGTCGCCTCGGGCGTGCAGCAGCTCGTGGAGCTGCTGCGCGCTGCGGAACTCGTCGGTCTCGCCGAGCGCGTCGGCGACGGCGGCGCGCTGCCGCGTCATCCGGGGCGCCGTGCTCGCGGCGGGGCGGGAGGTGGTGGCGTTCACGGGGTGCACTCCTCCTGGGTGGCCGTCCGGCCGGCGGCCGAGGCCGCGGACGGGACGACCGTGACGTCGTCGGGGATGTCGGGGTGCGGGTCGACGGGCGGGAGGCGGCGGGCCAGCACGGGGTGCAGCAGCGCGACGACGGCGTAGACGGCGATCGCGAGCACCACGATGAGGGCGCCGGGCGACACGTTGTACCAGTAGGTGACGGACAGGCCGGTGACGCAGACGGCCACGCCGATGATCGACGCGACCAGCATGGTGCGCCGGAACGACCGCGTGACGATCTGCCCGATCGCGACCGGCACGATCATGAGCGCGGAGACCAGTAGGAGCCCGACCACCCGCATCGCGACGGTCACCGTGAGCGCGGCGAGTACGGCCACGGCCATGTTCAGCGCCCACACGGGCAGGCCGGAGGAGATGGCGAACTCCTCGTCGTGGCTCACGGAGAACAGCGCGGCCCGCAGCCCGAGGCCGACCAGCAGGATCAGCCCGCACAGCACCACCGTGACCCACACGTCGGACAGCGTGACCGACGAGATCGAGCCGAACAGGTACGCCATGAGGCTGCCGGACGAGCCGCCCGCCAGGCCGATGAGCAGCACGCCGCCGGCGATGCCGCCGTAGAAGAGGATGGCGAGCGCCAGGTCCCCGGACGTGCGGCCGCGGCGGCGCACCACCTCGATGAGCACGGAGCCGGCGACGGCGGCGACCACCGCGCCCGGCACGGCGAGCACGTCGTCGGGCACGAGGCCCATGGCCGCGCCGACCAGCCAGCCGAGCGCGACGCCGGTGAGGGCGACGTGCCCGATGCCGTCGCCCAGCAGGGCGAGGCGGCGCTGCACCAGGTAGGTGCCGACGACGGGCGCGCTGAGGCCCACGAGCAGCGCCGCGACGAGCGCACGCTGCATGAACGGGTCGGTGACCATCTCCCACAGGCCGCTCACGGTGCCACCTCGTCCTCGGTGCTCTCGGGTCGGGCCTCGAAGGGCCCCTCGGCCAGCCGCACCTCGTCGGTGCGCGGCAGCGCGGTCGGGTGGGCGTGCGGGTGCACGTGCTCGTGCGCCTCGCCGCCGTGCCCCGCGCGGGGCGTCGGCGGGGCGCCGTCGTGCACCACACGCCCGTGCCGCAGCACGACGGCGCGCTGCACCAGCGGCGCGAGCTCGCCGAGCTCGTGCAGCACGACCAGCACGGTCATGCCGTCGTCGACGAGCCGCGTCATCGTCGCGGCGAACGCCTCCTGGCTGGGGCGGTCGACGCCGGCGACGGGCTCGTCCAGCACCAGCAGCTCGGGCCTGCGCACCAGGGCGCGGGCGATGAGCACGCGCTGCTGCTGCCCGCCGGAGAGCTGGTGCGTGGCGTACCGGGCGCGGTCGGCGAGGCCGACCAGGTCGAGGGCCTCGCGGACCTGGGCGCGCCAGCCGCGGGGCAGGCGCAGGCGGCGGCCGTGCAGCAGGCCGGAGGCGACCACCTCCGCCGCCGTGGACGGGACGCCCGCGGCGGCGCTGACCCGCTGGGGCACGTAGCCCACCCGCGACCAGGGCACGTCGTCGCCGAGCTCGTGGCCGAACAGCCGCACGGTGCCCGCGGTGGCGGGCAGGACGCCCACCAGCGTGCGGACCAGGGTGGACTTGCCGGAGCCGTTGGCGCCGAGCAGGGCGACGACCTCGCCGCGCCGGACCGTGAGGTCCACCCCGCGCAGCACCGGGCTGGCGCCGAGGCGCACGTGCACGTCGCGGGCTTCGACGGGGGGCGCGGCGCCGTCGGGCGGCGTGGCGGCCGTGGGCGGGGTGTCGGTGGCGGGCGTCGTCATGAGCACTGGAGCCCTTCGGTGAGCGCGGCCAGGTTGTCCTGCATGACCGAGACGTAGTCCGCCCCGGACGCGGCCGCGTCCTTGGACAGGCCCTCCAGCGGGTCGAGCACGGCCGTCTGGACGCCGATGTCCTTGGCGAGCGTGTCGGCGACCTTGGGGCTGGTCAGCGTCTCGGTGAAGATCGTGTCGACGTCGTTCTCCTCGACGATGTCACCGACCTCGCGCAGGCGCGCGGGGGACGGCTCGGCCTCCGGGTCGAGGCCGACGATGCCGATCTGCTCCAGGTCGTAGCGCTCGGCGAGGTAGCCGAACGCGGCGTGCGAGGTGACGAGCGTGCGCGTGGCGCACTCCTTCAGCCCCGCGGAGAACTGGCCGTCGAGGTCCGTGAGGGACTTCGCCAGCGTGTCGGCGTTCTCGGCGTACACGGCGGCGTGCTCCGGGTCGACGTCGCCCAGCTGGGCCGCGACGGCGTGGCCCACGTCGACCAGGCGCGTCGGGTCGAGCCAGAAGTGCGGGTCGACGGCGGCCTCGTCGCCGTGGTCGTGCCCGTCGCCGTCGGCCTCGTCCTCGGCCGCCACGACGTCCTCCGGCGTGCCCGGGTGCGCCTCGAGCGTCACGACGTCGCTGGTGTCCACGACGTGCTCCGGGCTCTGCGTGTCGACGGCCTCGTCGACGGCGGTCTGGAAGCCCGAGGAGTAGACGACGAGGTCCGCGGTGCCGATCTCGCGCACCTGCGCCGGCGAGAGCTCCAGGTCGTGCGGCTCGGCGGCGGGCGGCGTGAGGTTGGAGACCGACACGAGGTCGCCGCCCACCTGCTCGGCCACGTACTGCAGCGGGTAGTAGGACGCGAGGACCTCGAGCGTGCCGTCGGACCCGCCGCCGTCGGTCGGGGCGCACGCGGCCAGGACGGCGGGCAGCGCGAGGGCGGGCAGGGCGGCGAGGGCCGCGCGTCGGCGAAGCATGAGAACGATTCTCAGGAAGTTGAGAACCGTTGTCAACTCGTGCGGCGTGGTCCCCTGCCGTGCTGCGCGCCCCGGTAGGCTGGGGGCCACCGCAGCCGGTCGACGTCGGGCCCCGACGTGCCGAGGCTGCGGTGTTCCCCGCACCGGCCCCACGAGCCACGTGGCGGCCCGACACCCAGGAGTGACCCGTGGCAGCAGCCTCCCCGTCCGCCAAGCTCGACGCCGTCGTCTCCCTCGCCAAGCGGCGAGGTTTCGTGTTCCAGTCCGGCGAGATCTACGGCGGTACGCGCTCCGCGTGGGACTACGGGCCCCTCGGCGTGGAGCTGAAGGAGAACATCAAGCAGCAGTGGTGGCGCGCGATGACGCGCCGCGACGACGTCGTGGGCCTCGACTCCGCGGTCATCCTGCCCACCCCCGTCTGGAAGGCGTCGGGCCACCTCGGCGCGTTCAACGACCCGCTGACCGAGTGCCTCTCGTGCCACAAGCGGTTCCGCGAGGACCACATGATCGAGGAGTTCGAGGAGAAGAAGGGCCGCGCGCCCGAGGGTGGCCTCGCCGAGATCGCCTGCCCGAACTGCGGCACCCGCGGTCAGTGGACCGAGCCCCGCGACTTCAACATGATGCTCAAGACGTACCTCGGCCCGGTCGAGGACGAGTCCGGCGTGCACTACCTGCGCCCGGAGACGGCGCAGGGCATCTTCGTGAACTTCTCGAACGTGGCCGCGGCGTCGCGCAAGAAGCCGCCGTTCGGCATCGCGCAGATCGGCAAGTCGTTCCGCAACGAAATCACGCCGGGCAACTTCATCTTCCGCACCCGCGAGTTCGAGCAGATGGAGATGGAGTTCTTCGTCGCGCCGGGCACGGACGCCGAGTGGCACCAGTACTGGATCGACACCCGCATGGCCTGGTACACGGACCTCGGCATCGACCCGGAGAACCTGCGCCTGTACGAGCACCCGGCGGAAAAGCTCTCGCACTACTCCACCCGCACGGTGGACATCGAGTACCGCTTCGGCTTCACGGGCGGCGAGTGGGGCGAGCTCGAGGGCATCGCGAACCGCACCGACTTCGACCTCAAGACGCACTCGGAGCACTCCGGCAAGGACCTGTCGTTCTTCGACCAGTCCACCAACGAGCGCTGGCTGCCGTACGTCATCGAGCCGGCCGCGGGCCTGACGCGCTCGCTCATGGCGTTCCTCGTCGAGGCGTACGCCGAGGACGAGGCGCCCAACACCAAGGGCGGCGTCGACAAGCGCACCGTGCTGCGCCTGGACCCGCGCCTCGCGCCGGTCAAGGCCGCCGTCCTGCCGCTGTCCCGCAACGAGGCCCTGTCGCCCAAGGCGCGCGACCTCGCCGCCGAGCTCCGGCAGAACTGGAACGTCGACTTCGACGACGCCGGCGCCATCGGCCGCCGCTACCGCCGCCAGGACGAGATCGGCACGCCGTTCTGCGTCACGGTCGACTTCGACACCCTGGACGACGACGCGGTCACCATCCGGCACCGCGACACGATGGCGCAGGAGCGCGTCGCGCTCGCCAAGGTCACCGCCTACCTCGCGGAGCACCTCGCGGCGTTCTGACCCGCCCCGCACGACGGTGCCCGGGTCCGCGGCTGCGGACCCGGGCACCGTCGTCTGCCCCCTGTGGTGCGGTCAGGTGCGGTTCCTGCGCAGCAGACCGAGAACCAGGCTCACGACCAGCACGATGACGCCGATCCAGATGAGGAACTGGCCGATGTTCGTCGCGACGCCGAGGATCACCAGGACGACACCGATGATGATGAGGACGAGCCACGCGGGCATAGGCACCTCCAGTCTCCGCGCGCCGTCCGTGCGACGACGCGCGGACCGAACGTGCCACGACCTCCCGATACACGCACGTTGTCTCGAACGTCCCTGATGCCCCGGCCACCGGTCGGTCGGCGGCGCCGTCGTCACCACCCGGCGTGCGGCTCGGCGTCGTCGCCCGTGAGGCTGCCGTGCACCACCGCCTCGATCACCCGCGTGAGGGCGTCGACCGCGGGCCGGCGGGGCGCGCCGCCGGGCTCCAGCAGCACCACCTCGCGCTCGACGAGGTCGCGCAGCGTGCTGGTGTGCAGGTCGCCCCAGGTGCGCAGGGTGCGCATCATCGGCGTCGCGAGCGCCACGCCCAGGCCCTGCGCGACGAGCGCGAGCGTCGTGGAGGTGTCGTTCACCTCGTGCGCCGCGCGCGGCTCGAACCCCGCGGCCCGGCATGCGTGCCGCACCGCGGCGCCGTAGTGCGTGGCCCGCGGCGGCAGGATCCACGGGACGTCCGCCAGCTCGGCGAGCGCGAGCCGGTCCGGCAGGTCCGACGTCGGCGCGGAGACGAGGGCGAACCGCTCGGTGCGCAGCGGGCGCAGCGTCGTGCCGGGCACGCGGGGGATCGGGGCGACCGGGTAGTCCAGACCGAGGCCGAGGTCCACGTCGCCGCGCCGCACCGCGGCGGCCACGTCGTCCACCGTGAGCTCGAACCCCTCGAGGGTGACCCGCGGGTGCGTGGCGGCGAGCCCCGCGACCAGGCGGGGCAGCATGCTGGCGGCCACGGTGGCGAACGCCCCCACGCGGACGGTGCCCACGGTGTCGCGGGTCGCGGCGCGGGCGGCGTCGGCGGCGTCGCGCTGCGCCACCAGCAGGTCCTCGGCGCGCGCGGCCAGCACGGCGCCCGCGTCGGTGAGGACGACCCCGCGGCCGTGCGGGCGCACCACCTCCGTGCCCAGGTGCCGCGCGAGGACGGCGAGCTGCTGGGAGACGGCGCCCGTCGTGTACCCGAGGGCCGCCGCGGCGGCCGTCATCGTGCCGTGCTCGGCCAGCGCCCGCAGGGCCCGCAGCGCGGGCCAGGGCAGGTCGTGGGTCGACGTGTCCACGTCGTCACCTCCGTCTCCATCGTGCGCCCTCTCGGGCCCGCACACCGTATAGCGCGCCTGAACGGTCGGTGTCATGAACCTTCGATGGTGCTGACCGCTCCCGGTCGGCACGATGAGACCGGGTCGCCGAGCGAGGGAGGTCGGGTGGCGCACAGCATGCCGGGGGCGGACGGGCCGCCCGGACCGCCCGGGTCGGCGGACGTCGTCGTGGTCGGCGGCGGGGTCATGGGGGCGTCCGTGGCGTTCCACCTGGCCGAGGCCGGAGTCGACGTCGTGCTGCTGGAGTCCGGCGAGCTCGGCGGCGGCAGCTCCGGCAAGCCGAAGGGCGGGGTGCGGGCCCAGTTCTCCGACCCCGCCAACGTGGAGCTCGGGCGGCGCAGCCTCGAGCTGTTCGAGGACTTCCGGCGTCGGCCCGGCGGTGACATCGGGCTGCGGCAGACCGGGTACCTCTTCGCGCTGCCCACCGACGACGACGTCGCGCTCTTCGACCGGTCGGTCGCGATGCAGCGCGAGCACGGCGTCGACAGCCGCCTGCTCACCGTCGCCGAGGCCCGCCGCCTCAACCCGTACCTCTCCGCGACCGCGTACGCCGGCGCGGCCTACGCGCCCCGCGACGGGTGGGCGCACCCGGCGGCCGTCGTCGCCGGCTACGCGGACGGGGCGCGACGGCACGGCGCGAGCGTGGTCACCGGCGCTCCGGTGACCGCCGTCGAGCCCGTGCCCGGGGGCCGCGCCCGCGTCGTCACGCCGCGCGGCTCCGTGGTCGCGTCCGCCGTCGTCGTGTGCGCGGGTGCCTGGTCGCGGGCGGTGGGCGCCCTCGTGGACGTCGACCTGCCCGTGGAGCCGGTGCGCCGCCAGATCGCGTTCACCGCGCCGCTCGAGCCGGCGCCGCCGGCGCTCCCGTTCACCATCGACTTCGGCACCACCTACTACCTGCACAACGCCGACGCGCGCGGCACCCTGCTGCTCGGCGCCTCGGAGCCCGGCACGCCCGTCGGCTTCGACACCTCCTACGACCCGGCGTGGGAGCCGTGGCTGCGGGAGCTGGTCGCCCGGTCCACGCCGGCGCTCGCGGACGCGCCGCTGACCGGCGGCTGGGCCGGCCTGTACGAGCTGACGCCCGACCACGACGCCCTCATCGGCGAGGCGCCCGGGGGCGGGGGAGCCCGGGTGCTGTACGCGTGCGGGTTCTCCGGCCACGGCTTCCTGCAGGCGCCCGCCGTGGGCGAGGCCGTCACCGACCTGTACCTGGGGCGCGCGGGGACGCCCGCGGCGCGGGGCGTCGACGTGTCCGCGTTCGACGCCGGACGGTTCGGAGCGCGGCGGTCGCGCTCCGAGGCGAACATCATCTGAGGAGGGTTCTGACCGTGACGCTCGAGGGTTTCCAGGAACCGTGGCAGCTGCGGGCGGCGTTCGCGCGCTCGCTGTCGGACATGTACGGCCGCGAGGTGCCCGCCTACACGACGCTGCTCGAGGTGTCCCACGACGTCAACGCCGACGTCGCGGCCGCCCGCGGCGCCGATGCCGAGCGGCTGGGGTCCATCGACCGCGTCACGGCCGAGCGGCACGGCGCCATCCGGGTGGGCACGCCCGCGGAGATCCAGCAGGTCGCGCGGATCTTCGGCGCGATGGGCATGCACCCGGTGGGTTTCTACGACCTGCGCGACGCCTCGTCGTCGTCCGTGCCCGTGATCTCCACGGCGTTCCGGCCGGTGGACCGCGAGGAGCTGGCGCGCAACCCGTTCCGCGTCTTCACGTCGATGCTGGTGCCCGGCGACCGGCGGTTCTTCGGCGCGGACCTGCAGCAGCGGCTCGAGCGCTTCCTCGGGCGTCGCACGCTGTTCGGGCCCGAGCTACTGGCGCTCGCGGACCTCGCCGAGGCCGACGGCGGCCTGGCCGCCGACGACGCCGCGCAGTTCCTGCGGTTGGCCACGGAGGCGTTCGAGCTGTCCCGCGAGCCCGTCGACCAGGCCTGGTACCGCGAGCTGGAGGCCGTCTCCGCGGTGGCCGCCGACATCGGCGGCGTCGCGTCCACGCACATCAACCACCTCACGCCCCGCGTGCTCGACATCGACGACCTGTACGCCCGCATGGAGGCGCGCGGCATCACGATGATCGACGCCATCCAGGGCCCGCCGCTGTGGGAGGGTCCCGACGTGCTGCTGCGGCAGACGTCGTTCCGGGCCCTCGCGGAGCCGCGCACGTTCCGCACGCCGGACGGCAGCGTCGTGCAGGACTCGCTGCGGGTGCGGTTCGGCGAGGTCGAGGCGCGCGGCATCGCGCTGACGCCCCACGGTCGCGCGCGCTACGACGCCGCCATCGTGCAGGGCGCGACGCCCGAGGTGTGGCGCGAGACGTTCCCGGACACCGAGGCCGGGCTGATCGCCCAGGGGCTGGGGTACTTCACCTACGAGCTGTCCGACGCCGCCGCGGGGCCGGGCGCGGTCACCCGCGAGCCGATCGTGTACGAGGACTTCCTGCCCCGCTCGGCCGCCGGCATCTTCCAGTCCAACCTCACGGAGGAGGGCTCCAAGGACGCGGGCCAGGCCGGCGAGGACCGGGACGCCGACTGGATGGCCGGCGCCGTCGGGCGCGAGCTGTTCGACCCCTTCGACCTGTACGCCGCGCAGGTGGCGGCGTCGCGCGACCGCGCGGCGTCTCGCCTCGGCGTCGACCCCCACCACCTCGAGAACCCCTCCACCCCACAGGGAGCCCAGGCATGACCACCCAGACCGACGGAACCCCGACCACCGGCACGCTGACCGCCGAGCTGCGCGACGCCGCGCTCGCCGCGCTCGGCCGGATCGGGGCCGACGTCCCGGCGACCTCGGACGGCGGGCTGCCCGTCGTCTCCCCGCTGACCGGCGAGGCGTTGCTGACCCTCCCGGAGGGGGGCGCCGCCGAGGTCGACGCGGCCGTCACCGCCGCCGCGGAGGCGTTCCGCACCTGGCGCTCGGTGCCCGGCCCGGTGCGCGGCGCCGTCGTGCGCCGCCTCGGCGAGCTGCTCACCGAGCACAAGGCCGACCTGGCCGAGCTCGTGACGATCGAGGCGGGCAAGATCACCTCCGAGGCGCTCGGCGAGGTGCAGGAGATGATCGACGTCTGCGACTACGCCGTCGGTCTGTCGCGGTCCCTCGGTGGGCGCACGATGCCTTCCGAGCGTCCCGGTCACCGCCTCATGGAGCAGTGGCACCCGCTCGGCGTCGTCGGCGTCGTGAGCGCCTTCAACTTCCCCGTCGCGGTGTGGTCGTGGAACACGGCGGTCGCGCTGGTCTGCGGCGACACCGTGGTGTGGAAGCCGAGCGAGAAGACGCCGCTCAGCGCGCTCGCCTCGAACGCCCTCCTGCGGCGGGCCCTCGCCGAGGCCGGGTTCCCGGAGGCCGTGAGCCAGGTGGTGCTCGGCGCCCGCGAGGCGGGGGAGGCGCTGGTCGCCGACCGGCGCGTCGCGCTCCTGTCCGCCACCGGCTCGGAGCGCATGGGCCAGCAGGTGGCGCCCGTCGTCGCCGGGCGCGGCGGCCGGTACCTGCTGGAGCTGGGCGGCAACAACGCGGCCGTCGTCGCCCCGTCGGCCGACCTCGACCTCGCGGTGCGCGGCATCGTGTTCGCCGCGGCGGGCACCGCCGGGCAGCGCTGCACCTCGCTGCGCCGCCTCATCGTGCACTCGTCCGTGGTCGACGACCTCGTCGGCCGCCTCGAGTCCGTCTACGCCGGGCTCCCGGTCGGCGACCCGCGCGCCGACGGCACGCTGGTCGGGCCGCTCACCGACGCCGGCGCCCGCGATCGGATGCTCGCCGCGCTGGAGGAGGCGCGGGCGGACGGCGGCACGGTCGTCGTCGGCGGCGAGGCCGTGGACGTGGACGGTGCCCCCGGCGCGGCGTACGTCTCGCCGGCGCTGGTGCGGATGCCGGAGCAGGCGGACGTGGTGCGGCGCGAGACGTTCGCGCCGATCCTCTACGTGCTCACCTACGAGACGCTCGAGGAGGCCATCGCGCTGCACAACGACGTCCCGCAGGGGCTGAGCAGCGCGATCTTCACGCTCGACGTGCGCGAGGCGGAGACCTTCCTGTCCGAGGTCGGCTCCGACTGCGGCATCGTCAACGTCAACATCGGCACCTCCGGCGCGGAGATCGGCGGCGCGTTCGGCGGCGAGAAGTCCACCGGCGGCGGGCGGGAGTCCGGGTCCGACTCGTGGAAGCAGTACATGCGGCGCGTCACCAACACCGTGAACTACTCCACCGAGCTGCCGCTGGCGCAGGGCGTGAACTTCGGTTGATGTTGTGAGCGGGCGTTTTGCCCTGGTTCGGCGCCGAACAGGACCAGACGCCCGCTCACAACATCCGGCATGACAGATGTCATGGCCACGTCGTGACAGGCGGCCCTGCAGGTCAGGGCGCCGCGCGGCGAGGATCGAGGCATGACCTCGACGAGCACCACGACATCGCCCGCACCGCCGGCCCTGAGCCTGCGCGGGCTGCGCAAGGAGTTCCCGTCGCCCGCCGGCCCCGTCCGCGCGGTCGACGGCATCGACCTGGAGATCGCCCCCGGCGAGGTGGTGGCCT
Organism: Isoptericola sp. NPDC060185; assembly: GCF_042728595.1. Classification (NCBI taxonomy): domain Bacteria; kingdom Bacillati; phylum Actinomycetota; class Actinomycetes; order Micrococcales; family Promicromonosporaceae; genus Isoptericola; species Isoptericola sp. NPDC060185. The sequence goes on from NZ_JBHWYY010000080.1 coordinate 15,389, forward strand.
TCCTCGGCCCCAACGGCGCCGGCAAGACCAGCACGATCGACATGGTGCTCGGGCTGAGCTCACCCACCTCCGGCAGCGTGCAGGTGTTCGGCGCCGACCCGGCCGCCGCGATCTCCGCCGGTCGCGTCGCCGCCGTCATGCAGACCGGCGGCCTGCTGCGCGACATCACGGTGGGGGAGACCGTCGCCCTCACCGCCGCGCTGTTCGGCCAGACCGGATCGCCCGTGCCGTACCTGGAGCGCGCCGGCATCGCCGACCTCGCCGACCGCATGGTGGGCAAGTGCTCCGGCGGCCAGCAGCAGCGCCTCCGGTTCGCGATGGCGCTGGTCAGCGAGCCCGACCTGCTCCTGCTTGACGAGCCCACCACCGGCATGGACGTGGAGGGCCGCCGCGAGTTCTGGGCCGCCATCCGCGCCGACGCCGCCGCCGGACGCACCGTCGTGTTCGCCACCCACTACCTGGAGGAGGCCGACACGTACGCCGACCGCGTCGTGCTGGTCAGCCAGGGGCGGGTCGTCGCCGACGGCTCCACCGCCGAGGTGAAGAGCCTCGCGTCCGGCCGCACCGTGAGCGCGCGGATCGACGACGACGGCGACCGCGCCGCCGTGGCCGCCCGGCTGCGGGGGATGCCCGCCGTGGACGCCATCGACCACCGCGGCGCGCGGCTCGTCGTGCGCACGCCCGACTCCGACGTCGTCGCCCGGTTCCTGCTCACGCAGACCGCCGCGCGCGACCTGGAGGTCGCCTCCGAGAACCTCGAGGACGCGTTCGTCGCCCTCACCGCCACCGCAGCCACCAGCAGCGCACCCAGCACGGACGGAGCCACCCGATGAGCGCCACCATCTCGACACCGGGCACCGCACCCGGCACCACGGCCCTCGTCGCGCGGCCGCGCATCCGCACCACCACCGCGGTGCGCACCTACCTCGTCGTCGAGCTGCGCCGCGCGCTGCGCAACCGGCGCACCCTCATCTTCTCCGTCGTGATTCCGCCCGTCTTCTTCCTCATCTTCGGGCTGCAGGGCGACTACCAAAGCCAGAGCGCCGGCAACGGCAACGTCACCGCGTGGATCGCCGTCTCGATGGCGCTCTACGGGGCGATGGTCACCGCCACCGGCGGCGGCGCGAGCGTGTCCGTCGAGCGCGCGCAGGGCTGGACCCGGCAGCTGCGCCTGACTCCGCTGCGGCCCGCGGCCTACGTGGCGGTCAAGCTCGCCGCCGCGATGGCGCTCGGGGCCGGGTCCGTCCTCATCACCCTCGTGGTGGCCGGCGTCGCCGGGGCGCAGATGCCCGTGGGCGCCTGGATCCTGTGCGCCCTGCTCGCCTGGGTGGGCTCGCTCGTCTTCGCGGCGTTCGGCCTGTTCATGGGGTACCTGCTGCCGGCCGAGAACGTCATGCAGATCCTCGGCCCGGTGCTCGCGCTCCTGTCCTTCGGCGGCGGCCTGTTCGTACCGCTGGGCGACGGCTGGTGGGCGGACGTCGCGCAGTTCTTCCCGACCTACGGCCTCGCCGAGCTCGTGCACGCGCCGCTCGGCGGCGACCTGGGCGTCGCCGCCGTCCTCAACGTCGTGGCCTGGGCCGCGATCTTCTTCGTCGGCGCGGCCTGGCGGTTCCGCAAGGACACGGCGCGGGTGTGAGCATCGGCTCCCCGCCGGCGCCGACCGGCCGTGGCACGGTGGGGGACGTGACCTCGACGTCCCCCGCCGCCCCGCAGGGCGAGCCCTCCGGCGGGGTGCCCGTCGACCCCGACCTCCGCGGCCCGTTCGGCGGGATCCCGCGGCTCGGTCCGCTCCTGGCCGTCATCTGGATCGTCTTCCTGCTCGAGCCGCTGCAGGCGTCCCTCGACGCGCCCACGCCGCTGCTCCGCGTCGTCGGCGTCGTCGGGGTGCTGGGCGTGGCGGCCGTCTTCGTCGCCACCTTTCTCCGCTTCCGTCGCACGGTGCTCCTCTCGAGGACCGACGGCGGGGCCGTCAGGGCCGGGCTGAGCCCTCGCACGGCGTCCGTCCTGCTGGTCGCCCAGGCCGTGTGCGTCGGCCTGTCCTGCCTGGCCGCGCAGCAGCACGGGCTGGTGGGGCTGGTCTTCGTGTGCGTGACGGCGATCTACATCCTGCGCGGGCCGGCCGCGCTCGCGGTGGTCGCGGGGAGCATCGTCGTGATGGTCGTGCTCCCGCGTGTCCTGCCGGGCTGGACGACCGAGGACGGCAACGTCGTGGGCGCGGTGCTGGCCAGCGCCGCGGTGTACGGGTTCACGCAGGTCATCGACCGCAACCGGCGGCTGCGCGAGGCGCAGCAGCAGGTGGCGGACCTCGCCGTCGCCCGCGAGCGCGAGCGCATCGCCCGCGACATGCACGACGTCCTCGGCCACTCGCTCACCGTCATCTCCGTCAAGGCCGAGCTGGCGGCCAAGCTCCTCGCCGCGGCCGGGTCCGACGACGCCGCGTCCTCGCCGACGGCGCGGGCCGCCGCCGAGGTCGCCGACATCCAGGACCTCGCGCGCGGGGCGCTCGCCGACGTGCGCGGCACCGTCGCGGGCGCCCGCCGCGTCACCCTCGCGGGCGAGCTCGCCGCCGCCCGCTCGGCCCTCGACGCCGCAGGGGTCGCCGCCGAGCTCCCCGGCGCGGTCGACGCCGTCCCCGCCGAGCGGCGCGAGCTCTTCGCGTGGGTGCTGCGCGAGGGCACCACCAACGTGCTGCGGCACTCCGGCGCCACCCGGGTGGTCGTGACCGTCACCGCCGGCACCCTCGTCGTGGAGGACGACGGGCGTGGTCACCCCGGGACGCGGGCCAAGGAGGGCGGCGGGCACGGGCTCACCGGCCTCGCCGCGCGCGCCCGGCACGCCGGCGCCGTCCTCGAGACGGGTCCGAGCCCGCTCGGCGGCTTCCGCCTCGCCGTGACCGCGCGCGAGGACGTCGCGCCGGCGGGTGCCAGGATCGACCCGTGATCCGACTGCTGCTCGCCGACGACCAGGCGCTCGTGCGCGGCGCGCTCGCCGCTCTCCTCGACCTCGAGCCCGACCTCGAGGTCGTCGCGCAGGTGGGGCGCGGCGACGAGGTGCTCGACGCCGCCCGCGCGCAGGCCGCCGACGTCGCCCTGCTCGACGTCGAGATGCCCGGCCTCGACGGCATCGCCGCCGCCGCGGCGCTGCACCGGGAGCTGCCGGCGTGCCGCTCGCTGGTCGTGACGACGTTCGGCCGCCCCGGCTACCTGCGTCGCGCGCTGGACGCCGGCGCGAGCGGGTTCGTCGTCAAGGACACCCCCGCCGAGCAGCTCGCCGACGCCGTGCGGCGCGTGCACGCCGGCCTGCGCGCCGTCGACCCGGAGCTCGCCGTCGCGTCCCTGACCGTCGGCGCGAGCCCGCTCACCGAGCGCGAGCGGCACGTGCTGGCGCTCGCGGCCGACGGGGGCACCGTCGCGCAGGTGGCCGCGGAGGCGTTCCTGTCCGAGGGCACGGTGCGCAACTACCTGTCCGCGGCCATCGGCAAGACCGGGGCCCGCACGCGCGCCGAGGCCGTACGCATCGCGCAGGACAACGGCTGGCTCTGACCCGGTGGTGTTGTGAGCGGGAGATTGGCCCCCTTTCGCCC
>NZ_JBHWYY010000081.1:0-18526 GCF_042728595.1 Isoptericola sp. NPDC060185
GTTTGGCCCCGTCTCGTGGCGAGGACGGGGCCAAACGCCCGCTCACAGCGTTCGATGGAGCGTTCAGCGGGCGGTCCGACGGCGGTAGAGCACGCTGCCGACGGCGACGCTCAGCGCCAGGAACCCGACGAGCCAGGCGCAGGCGACCAGGATCGTGCCGCCGTCCGGCGTCCCCGACAGCAGGCCGCGCACCGACTCGATGATGGGCGTGAACGGCTGGTGCTCGGCGAAGCCGTGCAGCCAGTCCGGCATGGTGTCCACGGGCACGAAGCCCGAGCTGAGGTACGGCACGAACAGGAAGATGAAGTTCACCGACTGGGACGCCTCCACGCTCAGGACGAGGCCCAGCGCGGTGCTGAGCCACGTGAAGGTGAGCACGGCCAGCACGGCGAGGCCGACGAAGCCGAGCCAGTCCCCCGCCCCGGCGTCCGGCCGGAAGCCGAGCGCGACGGCGACCAGGAGCACCACCGCCGCGGACGCGAGGTTGCGCACGACGCTCGCGAGCACGTGCCCCCACAGCGCCGCCGGTCCGAAGATCGGGAGCGTCTTGAACCGGTCGATCGTGCCGGAGGTCATGTCCTGCGCCACGGCCACGGCCGCCGTCGCCGACCCGAAGCCCAGGCACATGATGAGGACGCCGGGCACGACGTAGTCGATGTACTGCCCGTCCTGCTCGATGGCGCCGCCGAAGATGACGACGAAGACGAGCATGATCATCACCGGCAGCACGAACGCGGTGACGAGGCCGTCGATCGAGCGGAGCGAGCGGCGCGCCTCGCGCCGGGTCATGGTCGCGACGTCGCGCAGGGGCGCGCGCACGGCGCGGGCGCGGCCAGGCGCGGTGTGCGGCGCCGGGGCCAGGGTGGTGGTCATCGCAGGGCCTCCTCGGGGGTGCGGGTCGGGCGGTCGGTGCTGCTGGTCAGGGCGAGGAAGACGTCGTCGAGTGTGGGCTTGACCACGCTCACCCCGGCGACGGCGAGGCCGCTCGCCTCGGCCCGGTCGAGGACGTCGCGGATGGCCCGCACGGGCTCGGGGCTCGGGAACGTCAGGGCGAGCGCCTTCGCGTCCTCCTCGGCCTCGGCGAGGCCCGCGACGCCCAGCCCGCGCGCGGCCGCGAGGCTCGCGGCGTCGTCGAAGGAGACGCGCACGTGGTCGCCCGCGACGAGCGCCTTGAGCTCGGCCGCGGTGCCGCGGGCAGCGATCCGCCCCTCGGCGAGGACCGCGATCGTATCGGCGAGGCGGTCCGCCTCCTCGAGGTACTGCGTGGTGAGCAGGATGGTGGTGCCGTCGGCGGCGAGGCCCCGGACCACGTCCCACAGCTGGGAGCGGGACGCCGGGTCGAGGCCGGTCGTGGGCTCGTCGAGGACGAGGACGGCCGGGTCGGCGACGAGGCTGATGGCGAGGTCGAGCCGGCGGCGCATGCCGCCGGAGTACGTGGCCACCTTGCGGCCCGCGGCCTCGGTGAGGTCGAAGCGCTCGAGGAGCTCCTGGGCGCGGCCTCGCACGACGCGCTTCGGCAGGTGCGCGAGGTCGGCCATCATGACGAGGTTCTCCTCGCCGGTCTGGAACTCGTCGACCGACGCGTACTGGCCGGTCAGCGCGATGCTGCGCCGGACGGCCGCCGGGTCCTTCACGACGTCGGCGCCGGCGATGGTCGCCGCGCCTCCGTCCGGCCGCACCAGCGTGGTGAGGATGTTGACGGTGGTGGTCTTGCCGGCGCCGTTCGGGCCGAGCAGGGCGAAGATCTCGCCGCGCCGGACGTCGAGGTCGACGCCGCGCAGGACGGCGGTGCGTCCGTAGGACTTGCGCAGCCCCCGCACCGCGATCATCGGGTCGTTCATGGCCGTTCCCCTCGGGTCGTCGTGTATGGCGTACACGAGCGTACGGCATACACGCGGTGTTGGCTATACACACGGTGTGCCACGTACGCGATGCGGCGCTTCCGCGGCTGCACGCGCGCCGCCCCGCCCGCGCGGCTACGGTCGGACCGTGCGCGTCGTCGTCGTGGGAGCCAGCGGAAACGTCGGGACCGCCGTGCTGCGAGCACTGGTGCGAGAGCCGGCCGTCACCTCGATCGTCGGCGTCGCCCGACGCGTCCCCCGGGCCGACGGCAGCAGCACCGTCGCCTTCCCGCACACCGCCGCCGAGTGGGTCCGCGTCGACCTCACCGACACGCACGACGCCGTCGTCCGCGGGCTCGACCGTGCCTTCCTCGGGGCGGACGCCGTGATCCACCTCGCCTGGGCATCGCCGTCGGCCCGCGACTCCGCGCAGGCACGGCGCCTCAACCTCGACGGGTCGCGCGCCGTCGCCGACGCCGTCGTGCGGGCGGGGGTGCGGCACCTGGTGCTCGGCTCGACGTCCGGCGTGTACTCCCCCGGCCCCGAGGACGGCAGCCCGGTCGCCGAGGACTGGCCGCGGCGCGGGGTGCCGACGTCCTCGTACTCGGTGCAGAAGGTCGCCGTGGAGCGGATGCTCGACGGGTACGCGGAGGCCTACCCGCAGCTGGTCGTGACCCGGGTGCGCCCGGCGCTGATGCTGCAGCGCGAGGCCGGCGCCGAGCTGGGCCGCTACTTCCTCGGGCCGCTCGGCACCCGCGCGCTGCGGCTCGCCGCCAAGCGGGCCCCCGAGGGCGCGCTCCTGCCCGCCGTCCCCGCGCCCGACGGGCTGCGCCTGCAGGTGATGCACACCGACGACGCCGCCGACGCCTACCGTGCCGTCGTCGTCGGGCGCCACCCCGGGGCGTTCAACCTCGCGCCCGAGGGCTGGCTCACGGGCGACGACCTGGCCGAGGTGCTCGCCGGCGGCCGCAAGGTGGCCGTCTCCCCGGACACCGCGCGGACCGGCCTGTCCGTCGCGTCCCGGCTGCACCTCGCCCCGATCGACGTGGGCTGGTACGACATGGCCCGGGCCGACGTCGTCCTCGACGCGACCCGCGCCCGCGAGCTGTTGCACTGGGCACCCGCGCACGACCCGCGCGACGTGCTGCGCGAGACCGTGGAGGGCGTCATCGCCGGGACCGGCGCGGGCTCGCCGCCCCTGCTCGGCTGAGCGGGGGAAGCGAGCCCGGCCGGCCAGGCGGTCAGGTCACGGCAGCTCGGGCAGGTCGAGCAGAGCCACGCCGGACCCGGAGCCCATGTAGCCGTAGACCAGCACCTTCGAGCCGTGGACGGCCCACGCGTCGACGGCGTAGACCGTCCGCTGGTCGACCGTGTGCGCGAGGTCGAAGAGGTGCCCGTGCGCGTCCCACACCACCGGCGTCTGCACCTCCGGCGTCGTCTGGGCGAGGCCCAGCACCAGGCCGGTGTCGGAGATCTGCAGGGCCGTGCCGTCGAACCCGAGGTCGGGCAGGCGGCGCAGCCCGTCCTCCGCCGTCCAGACGAACGCGTCGTGGCCGGAGCGCCCGACGACGTCGCCGTCGGCGTTGATGCCCTGCGCGACGGCGTCCCACATCCCCGGCAGGACGCCGAGGTCCTCGATCTCCCCGGCGGGCGTCCAGCGCACGGCGTGCGGGATCCCGTCCTTCCCCAACGACGAGCCGACGACGTAGCCCGCGTCGTTCAGCGCGAGCGCCTGCGTCGCACGGTGGTCGTCGCTCAGGTGCGGCAGCGTCCGGAACCCGGAGCCGTCGGTCCACACCCACGGGTCGAGGGTCCGCTGCTGGACGCCGTCGACCATGGCGTCGTCGACGGAGACCCCGACCACCTGGACGCCGTGCTCGCTCGTCGCGTCGTTCAGGCCGTACGCGTAGGTCTGGTCGTAGGGCCGTGCGTCGGGGACGCCGATGTCGACGAGTGTGCCGTCGGCGCGCCACAGCGCCGCCAGGAGGGTGCCGTCCTTGCGCATCACTTGCCCGGACGCGTCGCCCGCCTCGTTGATGCCGTAGGCCGAGCCCATCTTCCCGTCCGGGCCGACGTCGAGGGGCGTGAACCCGCCCTCGGCCGTCCACAGGCCGGGCGTGGTGAGCCAGTTGACCTGGTCGTCGCCGGCCACGACGCCCTTGCCGTTCATGTCGGCGCCGACGAACGGCTGGTCGGTGTCCAGCACCTCGGCCTGCGGGGTGCGCACGGCGGCGACGCGCACCCGCGCGCTGCCGACGATCCCGCCCGCGTCGTTCACCAGCGGCACGGCGCCCACGAGGGCGCGCGTCCCGAACGGGTGGGCGACCGCGGTCACGTCGACGTCGAGGCCCAGCGTGTCCCCCGGGGCCAGGGTGCGCGGGGCGTCGTCGGCCACGGTGACGGACCCGAGCGACGGGGAGAACAGGTCCTCCACGTAGTCGAAGTCGACCGACCCGCCGGGCACGGACGTGCCCGAGACCACGACGACGTACGAGCCCGGCATCGGATCGCGCAGCGTGATGTGCTCGGCCGCCGACCCGACCTCCTGCCCGCGGGCCACGATCTGGCCGGTGGCCATGTGCGCGACCAGCACGTCCAGGTCGGCGTCGGCCAGCGGCGTGAGCGTGAAGTCGAGCAGCGTCGCGTCGCGCGGCACGTCGACGCGGTTCTGCGAGACCTCGCCCTCGGCGATCGTGCCGCGCAGCTTGACCGTGCGGCCCAGCGCGCCCGCGGCGGGCTTCGCCTCGACGGTCCCCCACGCGTTCGTGGCGGTGACGTCGACGCGCTGCGGCTTCTGCACGTCGAGCGCGTCGATCTGCACCTCGGCCGGCTCGACGTCGACGCCCTGGAGCGTCGCCGTCACGCGGTACGACGGCGAGGGGACGGCGGCGGCGCGCGACGCCTCGACGACCAGCTCCCAGACGCCCGCTCGCGGCCGCTCGTAGGAGTGGCGCGAGGGGTCGCAGTCGTCGGTCGCCGTGTAGCACGCGGCGGGCCCGTCGATCGGAAGCCCGACGGGGTCGAACGCCCGCACGCGGACGCCCTGCGCCGGGGACCCGTCGGCCGCGGTGAGCGCGACCTGGAGGTTCTGCACGCCGTCGGGCACGGCGACGAAGACGGACTCGGCGCCGCCGCGCGGCACCGCGCCCTTCGCGGTCACGGCGCGCGCGGGAGCCTCGGCGACCTTCGTGGCGACCACGGTCAGCGGCACGACCCGGTCGACGCCGGGCGTGCTCGGGTCGTCGACCCGCAGCAGCGCCGAGTGCAGCCCCGCGGTGCGCGGGTGGGCCGTCACGGCGACCGTCTGCGCCTCGTCGCGGCCCAGCCGCACGGAGGCGGGGACCGAGAACGTCCCGTCGTCGCCGACGAGCGAGAGCCGGTGCAGCACGGGACGCGCCGCGCCCGTCGTGCGGGTCAGCTTCACGTCGTAGGACGTCGTCGCGCCCGGGGCGAGGCCGCCGCCGTCCTCGGGCAGGCAGCGGTCGTGCACGCCCGCGCCGACGCCCGGCGTGGTCAGGACGTCGGAGAGCGCGGTGCACACCCGCGCCTGCACGGTGTAGCCAGCCCGCTCGGGCCGGGCGGCGCCGTCCACCAGGAGCTGCTTCCAGGCCGCGGGGACGTCCACGACGCCCGCGCCCTGCGCGGCCACCTGGACGCCGTCGATGAGGTCCGCGGTGTCGGTGACGGCGCTGCGCACCCCCGCCGACGTCACGTCGATCCCGCGGGCCTTCGCCGCGGACCGCAGCAGGGCCACGTCGCCCGCGACCTGCGGCGACGCCATCGACGTGCCGTTCAGCATCCCGTAGCCCGCGGGCAGGTCGTAGCCGACGCCCGGCACCGCCCCGCCGTCGAGCCAGGTGGGGATGGACGCCACCGCGGCGCCCGGGGCGCTCACGGTGGGCTTGAGCGAGCCGTCCTCCGACGGGCCGCGCGAGGAGAACGGGAACAGGCCCAGGTCGGTGGGCACGCGCGAGCCGTAGTTCGCGAACCACGTGTCGTCGCTGACCGACGCCGCGACGCTGATGACGCCGTCGCCCGTCGACGGCGGCGACACGGTGTTGAGGCCGGGACCGTCGTTGCCGGCCGCGGCGACGATGTCGACGTCGTAGGTGTCCACCAGCTCGTCGTAGAGGCGCGCGATGGCGCTCGAGCCGTCGTTGAGCGGCACGAGGCCGCCGAGGGAGACGTTCACGACGTCGACGTCGTGCTCGACGACGAGGTCGATCATGCCCTCGGTGAGCGCGACGGCGGTGCAGCCGCCGTTCCACGTGCAGGCGCGGGCCGAGACGATCTGCGCGCCCGGCGCGGCGCCGCGCATCGCGCCGCCCAGCACCCCGTTGCCGGCGGCGATGCCGGCCACGTGCGTGCCGTGCTCGCCGGCGACGACGCCGAGGTTGACGTAGTCGGCCACCTTGCCGACGTTGGCGCCGCCCAGCGGCGACAGGTCGACGTCCTCGCGGTACTCGACCGTGAACGGCATCGACTCGACGACGTCCGTGTCCGGGTCGTCGGTGCCGAGGTAGCCGACCTGGCCGTCGACGTCGAACGGCAGCATCGGCGTCTCCTCCGCCAGGTCGCCGTCGCCGTCGGTGTCCACGCGGACCTCGTGCGTCTCGGGGTCGTAGAGCATGGCGATACGGTCGGTCGTGTCGCCGTCACGGTTGAGGTCGCCGGCGGCGTCGGCCCGCGCGGAGGACGACTCCAGCGGCCCCGCGATCCTGAAGGTGCCCGCGGGCGCCGTGTACTTCACGCCCGCGTAGGTGAACGACGGCCCGGTGACCTTCGTCGTCATGCGCTGCCACGTCGCGTCGTTGTCGATGACGGGGTCGGTGGCCGCGAACGAGTCGAGGATCTTCGGCTTGCCGTCGGTGGTGGTCTGCAGCGCGGGGTGCGCGAGGTCGACGCCGGTGTCGAGGACACCGATCACGGTGCCGCGGCCGTCCCACGTCGGGTTCGCGTCGGTGAACGAGACCGCCCCCGTCTCCTCGACCGGGAGGTAGGGGTTGTCGGCGGGGGTGTCCTTCGTCGGCGCGGCGGGGGTGTCCGCGGCCGCGCGCGACGTCGCGGCGCCGGCGTCCGACCCGACGGGAGTCGGGTCGGGGACCTGGAGCTGCCGGTCGAGGTCGACGGCGAGGACGTCGCCGCGGGCTGCGAGCGCCGGCACCTCGTCCGTCGGCACGGTGGCGCGGACGTAGCCCAGGTCGGCCTCGGTCCGCCCGACGGCGCCGCCGGCGTCCTCGACGGCGTCCTCGACGGCGGGGGCACGGTCGGCACGCACGGCCAGGAGCACCGTGACGGTCTTCTCGTCGGACGCCTGCGCCTCGCTGAGCAGCTGCTGGTCGGCGTCGCCGAGCTTGGCGTCGAGCGCCGCGGCGTCGTCGCCCTCGACGACGGGGGTGAACCCGTCGTCGCCGCCCGTCGTGTACGGGTCGTCGGGGGTGTTCTCGCCGACGAGGCTCTGTGCGGCCTCCTGCGGGGAGACGAGCGCGTCGTCATCGGCGGCGAGGGCTGCCGGCTGGGCGAGTCCGGTGACGGCGAGCGCCGCTGCCGTCAGGACGACGGCGGCTCGCCTGGCGCGTGCTGGCCCGGTGGGCGGCACGCGGCGGTACGTGGGTTTCATCGGGGCTCCGTGTCTGAAGGGTCCCTGGGTGCAGGGGTCCCTCCGCACGCTCCCGGTGCGCCGTCGACCCGGTCAACGGCACCGTGCGGCGGATCTGTGCCACGGCGCGATCTCGCCAGCCCTCCCGGCCCGGAGACGCATCGAGCGTGCTGACCGGGTCCCCCACCCGAGGGTGTGAGGAACAGGTCAGCACGCTCGATGCGGGCGCGGGGCCTGACTACAACAGCACGGTCAGCCGGTGAAGGTGACGTCCAGCGTGATCTCGCCGACGCCGGCGAGCGCCTTGGAGACCGGGCACCCGGCCTTGGCGGCCTCGGCGGCCGCGCGGTAGGCGTCGGCGTCGAGGCCCGCCGCGGAGCCGACCACCGTGAGCGCGATCGTCGAGATCTCGAGACCGCCGCCCGCGGCCGGGGTCAGCGAGACGTCGGCGGTCACGTCGGTCTGCCCGGGCGTGCCGCCCGCGTTCGCGACCTCCAGCGAGAACGCCATCGCGAAGCAGGAGGAGTGCGCGGCCGCGATGAGCTCCTCCGGGCTGGTGACGCCCTCGGCGGCGTCCGCCGTGCGGCGGGGGAAGGAGACGTCGAACGTGCCGACGCCGGAGCTCGCGAGCTCCACCCGGCCGGAGCCCTGCAGGATGTCGCCGTTCCAGGCGGTGCGTGCGGTGCGGGTGGACATGGGAGTTCTCCTTCGTGCTCCGGGACAGGTCACGACGACCGTAACCCGCACCCGCCCCGGACGACAGCGACCTCCCAGGTGGTGGCGGTCACGTCCGACGGGTCGGGCTCAGCCGTAGTCCTCGCGCTCGACCGGACGGGTCGCGCGGAGCACGGCGGCGAGGTCGGCGGCCGACCGGCCCGCCATCGCGTCCTCGAACGAGCGCTCCGGGTCGCCCTCGGGCACCACCCTCGGCGCGGCGCGGACCACGCCCTCGAGCTCGCCGACGCCGATCGTGCCGTCGTCGTAGGGCAGGAGCGCGTCCGTGCCGAGCCAGGCCCAGTGCGCGGGGGTCGGCGTCGTCGGGTCGGGCACCGCGGGGCGCCACACGAGCGCGACGACGTAGGTGTGGCCCCGCTCCATCCGCGGGGTGTCCTCGACCGCCCACGGCGTGCGGTCGCCGTCACGGTCGAGGGAACCCGCCGCCTCCATCGAGAACCGGTCGGGGGGCGCGCGGTGGCGCGGGTCGGCGGAGCTCCACAGCCGCTCGTCCACCCGCAGCGCCACCTCGCGCTCCACGTACCGCTCGCCCGCGGGGTTGCCGTCCTCCCTCGACCGCGCCCTCTCCGCCTCGTCGACGACGGTCACGACGACGACGTGGTCGGCGTAGGTCACCCAGTCGACGGCCGCCGACGTCGGGAACGACTCCTCCGCCATGGCGACCACGACGCCGGGGGACGCCCCGACCTCTCCCGGGGGCGCGCAGCCCGCGAGCGCCCCCAGGATGACGGCGGCCGCGGTCGACGCACGGCGCGGACTCATCGGGATGCCGAGAAGTCCGTCGCGACATCGGCGACGGCGAGCACGGACCAGGCGTTGCCGTCGGCGTCGGAGAGCTCGTACGCGGGCACGAGGGCGACGGCGCCGTCGGCCTGTGTCTGCAGCGCCAGGCCGAGGCGGGCGCCGATGATCTCCACGTCGGACACGGGCCAGTCGACCTTGTCGCCGGCCGCCGGGGGCGCGGGCGGCGCGGTGGGCTCGGTCGGTTCCTCGGGCTCGGCGTAGTCCGGCTCCGCGGCGTACACGACGGGCCACGCGGAGCCCGCGAACCGCGGGTCGCCGAGCCGGTCGACGGCCTCGGCGGGGCTGATCACCGGGTACTCCCCCAGGTCGGCGGTGGTGGCGAGGAAGCCGTCCAGCCAGGCGACGCCGTCCGGGCCCACGGTCGCGCTCCACTGCGCGCCGGTGCGGGAGCCGCCCACCACCTGGAAGGCGGTGACCCAGCGGCCCGGCTCGTCGTCGGTCTGCTTCGCCACCTCGATCTCGAAGCCGGCCGGGTCGACGCCGAGGCGGGTCATGACGTCCGTCAGGGCCCGGCGGGCGGCCGCGTCCCCCACCGGATCCTTGCCCCCGTCGGCGCACCCGTCACCGTCGTCGCCGGCCGACGTGTCGCCGTCCTCGGTCGTGCGGGCGACGTCCCCGCACCGCCACGGGTCGGCGTCGGGGTCGTTGTAGGAGAAGGTGGCGCTGCCGTCGACCGACAGCCAGATCGAGGGCCCCTCGCCGTCGCGCGGCCCGGCCGCCCACGACCCGTACTCCCAGCGTGGCTGCCCGTCGACGCCCAGCGCGTCCGCGAGCCGCGCGGCGCCGTCGCGGGTCGCGACGTCGGTCGCGTCGAAGGCGTACGCCTCCGCGGTGCCCCCGGTGGTGGACAGGCGGTCGCCGTGGAAGGTCGCGCGGCCGGAGTCGTACCAGCTCGGCAACGCGGCGGTGTCGGCCGCGGACGCGCCCGCGCCGTCGTCCGCCGCGCCCAGCGACGCGCCCCCGGACCTCGGGCCCGCCGCGCCCTGCTCGGACGCCCCGGCCCGCGCGCCGGCACTCTGGTCCCCCGACCCGCCTTGCGCGCCGCCGCCCAGCACGACCGGCGCGTCCGCGGTGCTCGCGGCCTCGGAGTCGACGCTGCTGCTCGCACCCCCGGACTCGTCAGCGGCCCCCCCGGCCGCGAACGCGCCGCCGCCCAGCAGGTACCCGCCCCCACCCACGACGGCGAACGCCGCCACGGCCGCGACGGCCAGCCACGGCCTCCGACGACGGCGCGCGGCGAGCGCGTCGACCGCGACCTCGTCGACCGCGACCTCGTCCCGGCCCGCGGTGCCGGCGGCGCCCGGGACCGCGGTGGGGCCGTCCTCCGCCAGCCGCGCGTCGACGCTCGCGCGCAGCCCGGCGGGCGTCCCGACGCCTGCCGCCGGGTCCGCCGCCCGGAGCCGGTCGAACGCCGCGTCGCCCGTCCCGTCGGGTGCGCCCGGCGTCGGCCCCTGCGTCTCGTCGGTGCCCTCGTCGTGGCCCTCGTCGTGGCCCTCGTCGTGGCCCTCGTCGTGGCCCTCGTCCCGGCTCATGCTGCCCTCCCGGCGTCGCGGCCCGTCGTCGCGGCGGGCGTCGTGCACCCCGTCTGTGTCGTCATCGCGCACCCGCTTGCGCGGCCTCGCCGCCGTCGTCCCCGGGCGCGGCGACGGACTCCGCGTCGCCCTCCGCGTCCCACGCCGCGCGCAGCCGCGACCGCGCGCGGGACAGCGCCGCGTCCGCCCCGCCGCGTGACACCCCCAGCACCTGGGCGAGCCCCTCGCCGTCGACGCCGTCCCACGCGACCAGCAGGAGGATGCGGCGGTCACGGGGCGACAGCCGGCCGAGCACGGCACGCACGTGGTCGTCGTCGAGCGCCAGCGCGGCGGGGTCGACGTCGTCGGGAACCTCCGGCACGAGGGCGACCGGGATGGGGCGCGCCTTGCGCCGGTGGTTGGCGAGGACGAAGCCGGCCGTCCGGTAGAGCCAGGGCAGCTCCGCGCCGCGAGGCACGTCGTCGCGCCGGCGCCACGCGGTGGCGAGGACGTCGGCGGCGAGGTCCTCGGCGTCCGCCCCGCCGGCCGGCAGGCGCCGCACCAGGTAGCGGTGCACCGCCCCGGCGTGCGCCTCGAACAGCGCGTCGAACCACGCCGCGTCGCCTCCCGCCGGCGCGTCGTGGCGCACGGTCTCGTCCGGGTCCACCGGGCCTCCTGCGGTCCTGGGGCACGCGTCGGCGCGAGCCTCCCCTCGCCGCGACTGTGTCGTCGTGACCACGAGCCTTGCACCCGCGGGCGCGGACATCACCCGCAGATTCATCCCTCCGCCCGGGCCGGGGGGACCTACCGTGCCGACATGACCGTCGACACCGGCCAGGCGCCCACCGCGGCCGACCCCCGCACCCCGGCGCCCCGCCCACGCCGGCGGGTCGGCCGGTGGGTGGCGCTCGGTGTGCTCGTGGCCCTGCTCCTGGTGGTCGCGTGCGCCCTCCTGCTGGTGCGCGACGCGCTGGCGACGCGCACCGCGCTGACGCGCGCGGCCGCGCAGGTCCCGGTCGTCTCGGCGGAGCTGCGCGCCGGCGTCCGCGCGGAGGGCGACGGCGCCTCGCCCGCGCCCCTGGCCTCCTCCCCCGCGCTCGCGGAGCTGCGGCGCCAGACGACGGTCGCCCGCGAGTCCACCGACGGGCCGCTGTGGTGGCTGGCGGCCCGGGCGCCCGTCATCGGCCCGTCGGCGTCGGCCGCCGCCGACGTGGCCGTCGTGCTCGACGACGTCACCGACGACGTCCTGCCCGCCCTCGCCGACCTGGCAGACGCGGTCCCCGCCACGACCCGCACGCCCGACGGCGGCCTCGACCTGGCCCCGCTCCGGGGAGCGGCGCCCGGCATGGCCGCGGCCCAGCGGTCGGTGGACGCGTCGCTCGCGCGGCTCGACGCCGTCGACCCCGAGAGCCTGCTGCCGCAGCTGACGGGCCCGGTCGCGACCCTGCGCGACCAGGTGGACGACCTCGCCGCCGTCGTCGCCACCGGTGACCGCGCCGCCTCGCTCGCCCCCGCGATGCTCGGCGCGGACGGACCGCGCACCTACCTGATGCTCAGCATGAGCTCCGCCGAGCTCCGGGCGGGCGGCGGGATCCCCGGCGCGCTCCTCCTGCTGCGCGTCGACCAGGGGCGCACGACCGTGGTGCGCCAGGTGGCCGCCGCCGACTTCCCGTCCTTCCGCGAGCCGGTGCTGCCGCTGTCCGCCGACGACGACGCCGCGTACACGGGCCGCCTCGGCATGTTCGTGCAGGACGTGACCGCGACGCCCGACTTCCCCACGACGGCGACGCTGGCGGCGGCGATGTGGGCCCGCAACGAGGGCGAGAGGGTCGACGGCGTGCTCGCGACCGACCCGGTGGCGCTGTCGTTCCTGCTCGCCGAGACGGGTCCCGTGCGCGTGAAGCTGTCGGCGCCGGTCGCCGCGGAGGTCGGCCGGGACAGCGTGGAGCTCACGGCCGAGAACGTCGTCGACGTGCTGCTGCGCCGTGTGTACGACGTCCTCGACCCGGCGACGGCCGACCAGTTCTACGCCGAGACGGCGGCGGCCGTCCTCGCGCGCTCCACGGCGGAGGACGTCGGCCCGGGGGCGCTGCTGACCGCGCTGCAGCACGCCGCGGGCGAGCACCGGCTGCGCGTCTGGTCCGCCCACGACGACGAGGAGGCGCGGCTGACCGGCACGCTGGTCGCGGGGTCGTACGCCGCCGCGCCGCGCGCCGCGGACGCCGTGGGCGTGTTCCTCACGGACCACGTGTCGGGGAAGATGTCGGCCTACCTGGACTCCGCGCTGCGGGTCGTGGGCTCGGAGTGCACGGCCGCGGTCCGGGTGGACACGCTGGAGCTCGACCTCGCGTCGACCGCGCCGGAGGACGCCGCGACCGCGCTCCCCGCCTACGTCGCCGGGATCCCCGGCCGGGCGCGCCCGCCGGGCACCCTGAGCCTCGGGGTGACGGTCGCCGGCCCGCGCGACGGCGGGGCGCCGCGCGTGGAGCGGGACGGCAGCGCCGTCGGCGGCGACGCCCGCACGACGCACGGCCGCGCCACCCAGTCCGTCACCGTCTCCCTCGCCCCGGGCGAGGGGACCACCCTGCGCCTCACCGTGCCGGCGGCGCCGGAGCGCGCCGGCGGCACCCCTGCCGGCCGCCTCGAGGTGTGGTCCACGCCGACTCTGACGAGCGGCGGCCTGCTCGACGTCGAGGCGCCTGTCTGCGACTGATGCCGCGGGCTCGCGAGGAGCGGGTGAATGCGCCTCCTGCCAGCGGTTTCACCCGGGTGAGGCAGGGTCCGGCGAGGCGCCGCGCGGCTAGCGTGAACGACCGAGGAAGCCCCCTTGCGAGCACCGCCCGAGGAGTCGAGATGGCCCACGCACGCTCCGCCGGTATCGCCGTCGCCTTGCTCCTAGGTGCCGGCGCCGCCCTCACCGCCACGCCCGCGGTCGCGGCCACGGACCCGAGCCCCAGCCCGAGCAGCACGGACTACGCGCCGCCCGAGGTCCCGACGCTCACGGCGCAGATCTTCGAGCCCGTGTGCGACGGCGACGTCCCGTACCTGCGCTACGCGGTGACCGCGACGGGCACGCCGAACACCACGGTGACGATCACGTGGCTCAACCCGGACGGCGACGACGTGGTCCAGGCCGACCTGCCGATGAGCGGCCGCGTCCTGTGGCCGGGCGCCGTCGTGGACTCCGCCGGCAACCCCGTCGACTGGCCGGGCTGGCGCCTGGAGAACGGCGTCTGGGTGGAGGGCGACGAGTTCGACTGGGTGCGCCCGTCCGTCGACGTGAAGCTGCAGGTCAACCCCGAGCTGACGCTGACGGCCGCCTACCCGCCGTCGTCGCCGAGCTGCGCGACCAACCCGCCCGGCGCCACCCCGACGCCGACGCCCGGCTCCACCGTCCCCGGTGCCGTGCCGCCGGAGGCCGCCCCGCCGGTCACGCCGACGTCCAGCTTCCTGCCGCAGACCGGCGCAGGCGTCGCGGGCCTGGTCGCCGCGGCCGCCGCCCTGGTCGCCGCGGGCGGGATCGCCGTCGCCGCCGCCCGGCGCCGCCGTACCGAGCACTGACCATCTGCCCTCGGGCCGGCGTCCCCGCAGGTCACCGGGCCGGGCTTCGCAGGTCAGGACGCCCGCCGGTGCGCGACGACGGTCAGCTCGCCGCGCGAGCTCACGCCCACCTTCCGGAAGACGCGCCCCAGGTGGACCTCGACGGTGCGCACCGAGACGCAGAGCCGGTCGGCCACCTGCTTGTTGGCGAGCCCGTCGGCCACGAGCCGCGCGACGTCGAGCTCCCGCGCGGTGAGCACGCCGGCCCAGTCGTCCCAGACGCCCGCGCCTCCCCCGCCCCGCCCGCCCGTCCCGCGACAGGTCCGGACGGCGCTGACCACGAGCGACGGTACGGCGTCGGGGCGGACGCACCCGACGGCACGCGCGGCGTCGACGGTGGCCGCGGCCGGCTCGGGGCCCACCGCGCGCAGCCCGGCGGCGACCGTGTCCGCGCCGGCGCAGCGGGCCACCTCGGCGGCCAGCCCGCCGGCCACGTGGCCGAGCGGCAGGCGGCCGGCGGCGTCCTCGAGGACGCGCGCGGCCTGCGTGGTGTCGCCGCTGCGCACCAGCAGCAGCGCCTGCGCGGCGCGCAGGTGCGCCTCCGCGAGCGGCGTGAGCGCGTCGGCCTGCGACCAGGCGCCCGGGTCCCCCGCGGGCACGGCCGTCACGACGGCGCGGGCCAGCACCTGGTCGGCGCCCTGCGGGTCCCGGTCGAGGCGCGCGAGGGCCTCGACGACCGCCACCACCGCGGCCCGGTCCGCGGCCGAGACGACGGCGCGGGCGACCGGAACGACGGTGCGCGCCAACCGGACGCCCGCCGGGTCCTCGGCCCGGGCGCCGGGGCCCGTCCCGGCGAGGGCCTGGACGGCGGCGGTCGCCCGCTCGGCGTCCGCCTGCACGGCGGCGACGCCGGTGCTCGCGACCCGGTCGAGCCAGCCTGCGGCGTCGTGCAGGTGCCCGGCGAGCAGCGCCGCCCGGCCGGCGACGAGGAACGCCCGCGCCCGCACGGCGCCCGTGCCGTGGCTCGCCGCCTCCCGGGCGACGGCGTGGGCCAGGACGGCGTTGCCCTGGGCGAGCCGCCGCTCGGCGAGCCGTACGAGGCCCTCGGCGAGGGCCGGGTCCCCGGCCAGGGTGGCGAGCGCATCGTGCCAGCGGGCGGCGCCCTTCTCCCCCGCCCGCTCGAGCTCGGCGGCCAGGGCCGCGTGCACCGCGGTGCGCTCGGTGAGGTCGGCGTCCTCGTGCACGACGGCGCGGACGCGGGGGTCGGCCACGCGGTAGCGGCCGTCGGCGAGCCGCAGGTGCTCGGCGAGCGGCGGGCCGAGGAGCCGGTCCACGTCGGCGCCGGTGGCGCCGAGGAGCACGTCAACCCGGTCCACGACCAGCACGCTCGCGGCGAGCAGCACGGCCCGGTCCTCGGCGTCCAGGGTGCCGGTGCCGAGGAGCGTCCTGGCGCGGACGGCGGGGGTCACGGGGAGCGGGTCGGGCAGCGACTCCGTCCCGGCGAGCTGCCACGGGGTGAGCAGGGCGAGCGTCTGGGCGAGCGCGTCCGCGTCCCCGCCGACCAACGTCGCCACCCGACGCACGACCTGCGGCGCGACGGGCCGCGCACGGACCGGGGAGGAGGAGTGCCAGGGCGTGGCGCCGTCCCGGATCGAGGTCATCGTCGGCCTCCCGTCTCGTGCCGAGCGTCGGTGCTCGGCGGCGGCGACCTGAGGAATTCACCCCCGACCTGCGCATATACGCAGGTCAGGAATTTGTCAGGTCTCCACCAATATAGTCACGGGGCCGTCGTTCACCAGCTCGACGTCCATATCCGCGCCGAACCGTCCGGTCGCGACCTCGAGTCCCCGGGCGCGCAGGTCGGCGACGACGGCGTCCACCAGCGGCTCCGCGACCGGGCCGGGGGCCGCCGCGTTCCACGTGGGCCGGCGGCCCTTGCGGGCGTCGCCGTAGAGGGTGAACTGGCTGACCACGAGCACGGGAGCCCCCGCGTCGAGGGCCGAGCGCTCGTCACGCAGGATGCGTAGCTCGGCGATCTTGCGGGCGACGGTCGCCACCTCGGCGGCGCCGTCGTCGTGCGTCACGCCGACGAGGGCGAGGAGGCCCGGCCGGTCGATCGCGCCCACGACCTCGCCGTCCACCGTGACGCTGGCGCGCGTCACGCGCTGCAGGACCGCCCTCACGCGCCGGCCGCCCCGAACGCCGGGCGCACGGCACCCACCGGGGCGCCGCCGCCGAGCACGGGCGTCGTCCCGACGGCGTCCAGCGCGGCCAGGTCGGCGCCCGGGACGGCAGCCGCCCCCGCGGCACGCACCGCCGCGGCGAGGATCGCCGGGCGCGGCCGGTCGCCGCCGTCGAGGATCTTGAACGCGACGGCGGACCCGTCGGGCAGGCCCGCCGCGCACACGCCGTCGGCCCCGATCTTCGCGATCGTGCCCGGCACGGCGGTCATGACCAGGGTGTCCTCGCGCCCGCGGCCCGCGACCATCTCCGGGTGCCGGGCCATCGCGCGCGCGATCCGGCCAGGGTCCCCGCCGTCGCTCGACCGGCCGGCCGCCGCGAGCCGGCCGAACGACCGCGCCAGCCCCCGCACGCTCGTCGAGAACAGGGGCGCGCCGCAGCCGTCGGTGGTGACGTGCGGGTCGTCGTCTCCCGTGAGCTCGACGACCGCGGCACGGACCGCCCGCTGCAGCGGGTGCTCCGCGTCGAGGTACGTCTCCGTGTCCCAGCCGGCGGCGACGCAGGTCGCGAGCATGGCGGCGTGCTTGCCCGAGCAGTTCTGCGCGATCCGCTCCGGGCCGCGTCCCGCCTGCAGCCAGGCCAGGGACTCGGCGCGGCCGAGCGGCAGGTCCGGAGTGTTGCGCAGGGCCGACTCGTCCAGGCCGGCGCCCGCGAGGATCTCACGCGCCCCTTCCAGGTGCTCGGGCGCGCCGCTGTGGCTGGCGGCCGCCAGCGCGAGGAGCCGGTCCGGCAGGTCGAGGCCGGAGCGCACCATGGCGAGCGCCTGCAGCGGCTTCACCGACGAGCGCGGCCAGATCGTCGTGGCCGCGTCGCCCAGCTCGAGCCGCACACCCCCGTCCGGGCCCAGCACCACGAGGTGCCCCAGGTGCACCGACTCCACCAGGTCGCCGCGCACCACCTCGGCGAGCGGCACCGCGCCGACGGCCACGGGAGCCACTGGCGCCACGGGAGCCGAAGGACGGGCGTCGCCGGGCGTCGTCATCTCGTCCGCCACGTCACCATCCGCCCGTCGGACCCTGCGGGCGACGCCCCCCGCCGGTCCCGTACGACTGGATCTTGGGGCGCACGTCCACCCAGTAGATGATCGCGGGGGTCGTGGCGATGACGTTGAAGAAGGAGCCCGCCGTCATGAGCATCGGCGGCAGCCCGAACAGGCCGATCAGCGCCGCGACGCCGAGGATGAGCAGCCAGATGTTCTTGGTCAGCTTCCCCTCGGACACGTACGCGCGGGCGGGGCGGCGGGCGGCGTCGACGAAGGCGACGAGCTGCACCACGAACACCACGACCGCGAGCGCGATCAGCAGGAAGTACTGGAGGGACCCGATGGCGGCGGAGATCACCCGCCGAGCCTACGGGAGCACGCGCATCCGGCGGGAGCGTGCGGCCCCGGCGACGTGCTCGTCCCAGGCGGCGACGACGGTGTCGTCGTGGGCGACGGCGAGCGCGCTCGCCACGTGCAGGGCGTCGGCCGCGCGCAGCGGCACGGGGCACGACGCGAGCAGCTCGGCGGCCCGGGCCGAGATCTCGGGCGTGACCTCGAGGGTGTGCAGGCCGGCGCTCAGCTCGTCCCAGGTCGCGTCGCCGCGGCGGCGCGCCAGCGGGTCGAGCACGCCGGCCCGCTCTCCGGCCGCGAGCGCCGCCCGCACCTCCGCGTCGGCGATGCGCGAGCTGACGACGACGTCGGCCCGGTTCCACAGCGCGCTCGCGAGCCCGGAGCCGGACTCGTGGACGCACAGCTTCACCAACGCGCTGGCGTCGAAGTAGACGAGTGCCATCCTGCTCCGTCCGGTCGTCGGGTGCGGCGTCGTGCGGTGGTCATGGTGCGGTGGTGCGGTGGTGCGCCGCGGGTCAGCGCCGGATGCGGCGCACCAGGTCGGACATGCGCGACGCGGGGCGGGCGGCGGGCCGCGCGGACGGCCGGGCGACGGCCGCGGCCTCGCCGTCGGGCACCGCGTGCACGGGCCGCTCCGTCGCGGCGGGGGTGAGCAGGCCGTCGCGCACGAGGTCGGCGACGAGGTCCGCGGTCTGCACCCCCGACAGCCGGGCGACCGGCACCCCGCGCTCGGTGATGACGACCTCCTCGCCCGCACGAGCCTTCTCGATCCACGACTTCAGCTCGGCGCGCAGCGCGCTGACGGAGACCTCCATGACCGACGACCGTACCGTCCCGACCCGCCCGCCGAACAGGCACCCGGTCGCCGAGCAGGCAGTTGACACCCTTATCGCCCCTCGCGGGGTGCGATAAGGGTGTCAAC
>NZ_JBHWYY010000082.1:0-18091 GCF_042728595.1 Isoptericola sp. NPDC060185
GGGCCGGCCGTCGAGGGACGGCCGGCCCGGCCTCAGGGGTCTCTATCGCTTACGCGCCTTGACGGTGGTCTCGGCAGTTCTCTCGCGCTTCTGCGCGCGCTTCTCCTTGAGGGAGAGAGACGGTTGCTTCTTCGTGTTCTTGGCCACGGGAGTTCACCTCCACTCGCCTCCAGGTGGGTCGATGAACCGGCCACCATAGCAACGTCCCGCGCGCGGCGGGCGGGGCGGTAGCGGCGGAGTCAGGCGGCCGTGCCGAAGTCCTTGCGGCGGCGCGTGCCGTGCGCGGTCTCGCCGTCGGGGACGATCGCGTCGGGGGCCACCACCGTGCCGGCGGGCACGCGGCTGTCGGTGCCGAGGCGGCTGCCCGAGCCGACGCGCGCGCCGTCGCCGACGACGCCGCGGACGCCGACGTGCACGTTCTCGTCCACGCGGGCGCCCCGCCCGACGACGGCGTCCACGTCCACCCAGCTGAACCGTCCCACCTGGGCGCGCGCGCCCACACGGGCGCCGGCCTCGACGTAGGCGCCGGGCCTGATGGTGGCGTCGGGGTGGACGGTCGCGTGCGGCGAGACGAAGCCCTCGCCGTTGTCGTGCCGGAGGTATCGGGTGAACTTCCCCGGCTCGTGCTCGATCTCGACCTTTCGGGGGATGCGTCGCAAGAGTGCTCCTCATGGTGCGGGTGAATCTTGTGACATAACGCGCAAGCGCCGCGCGATGTTCCCGGACGGTGTACCGGGGCACCGGTCCGGGTGGTCCCCGGCCGCCAAGGTCGTGGTCGGGCCATGCCTAGAAGGGGGTCGCCCCCACGCTGAGGTGCCACGGGAGGCGGGTCGTCACCGGGGCCGGGTCGGGGAGCGCCGCGGCGCCCGGGCCGTTCGCTCCTGGGGCGGGTCGGGGTGCGGGGCCGAGCCGCAGGACGCTGACGCGGTCTCCGATCTGGACGCGGGCGAACGCCCCGTGCGCCGGCGTGTCCGCCGGGAGGGCGAACGCATGGGCGCCGGCCGGGAGGTCGTCGTCGGCCACGGCGACGACGTGGGGGATCGGGTCCGGCGGGACGGGCACGCCCCACAGGACGGTGACGGTGACGTGCGCGGGCTCGGTCGTGGTGACGCGGACGGCGTGCTCGGCCTCGTCGTGCCGGACGCCGAGGGCCGCGCCGCGGGTGAGCTCCTCCACCTGCGCGACCAGCAGTGGCGCCACCCCGCCCAGGCCGCCGACGCAGCGGATGCCGGGGTGGCGCCGGCCCAGCTCGGCCTCGAGGTGCTCGCGGAGCGCCGGGGGGACGAAGCCGCCGAAGATCACGAGGTCCACGTCGGCCGGGTCGTAGTCGTCGAGCACGCGGTCGAACTGGTTGGTCGCGTTCGCGGGGTAGCCCTGGGCGCGCAGCAGCGCGACCACCTCCGTGAGGGCGCGGGCGCTGCGGCCCACGACGAGCACCCGGGTCGTCCTGTCGGTCATGACATCTCCTTTGTTGGCCTCACCAAGATTGGTACCACCAACATACACACAGATGTGGGTGCGGCCAACAACCTGACTAGACTTGGCCCATGCGCGAGCAGCCACGACTCGGCCGGACGCCGGACCGTCTCAAGGACCGGCCCACCTGGCTCCTGGGCCGGGCCGCGGCCCGCTCCTCGGCGCTGCTGTCCGAGGCGTTCGCCAGCCACGGCGACGGGCTGCGCGGGTACCACTACCGGCTGCTCGCGGCGCTCGACCAGTTCGGGCCCGCCAGCCAGGCCGACCTCGGGCGCGACACCGGCATCGACCGGAGCGACGTCACCGCCGTGCTCCAGGAGCTCGAGGCCCGCGACCTCGTCGCGCGGGAGGAGGACCCGGCCAACCGGCGGCGCAAGATCGTGTCGGTCACGGCCTCCGGCCGGCAGGTGCTCCGGCGCCTCGACACCGTGCTGGACGCGGTCCAGGAGGACCTCCTCGCACCGCTCTCCGAGACCCAGCGGCGGCAGTACGCCGCGATCATGGCGCGCCTCGGCGACGGCTGAGCGGTCCCGGCGCCCTCAGCCGGTCGTGCGGGCGCCGTTCCCGGGGGCGAGGCGGGTCGCGCGCAGCGCGGCGTACAGCTCGGCGGCCTGCGCGGGCCGGGCGACGGACCGCCCGGTGAGGTCCTCGATGCGCCCGAGGCGGTAGCCGACGGTGTTGCGGTGACAGTGCAGGGCGCGCGCGGCCTCGGCGGTGGACCCGTCGGCGTCGAACCAGGCCTCGAGGGTGTCGAGCAGGTGGCCGCGGTCGGGGGAGTCGGCGAGGGCGCCGAGCACGGTGGTCCGCAGCTCGGCCGCCTGCTCGGGGTGCGTGACCAGCAGGACGTCCACCGGCGCCGCGCCGAAGGCGTGCGATCCCGCCGTGCCGCGCGGCACGCACTCGAGAGCCAGCCGTGCCTCGCGCAGTCCGCGCCAGACGTCGGCGACGGTGGTGACCGCCCCCGAGACCCCGACCCGCGCGGTCGCGGCGGCCCCCACGACCTCCACGGCGCCCTCAAGCTCGGCGTCCGTGCGGCAGGCGACGACGCCGACCCGCTCGGCGCCCCACGTCGACCAGGAGGAGCGGACGCCCCGGTGCCGCAGCCGGGCCTCGACCTCGGGCAGCGGGTCGTCGCCGGTGGGGTCGAGCTCGGCGGACACCACGAGGTACCGCCCCTGCTCGGGCAGGCCGAGCGTGCGCAGGATGCCCGTCGCCTCACGCAGCGGGGTGTCCGCGTCGAGCAGCGCCACCAGCATGAGGCTGCGCGCGTGCTGGCTGCGGCGGTCGCGCTCGTCGACGACGTCGCGGTAGGCGTCGGCGGCGACGGACGAGAAGCGGTCGATGATGCCCCAGACGTCCGACGACGCGCGCAGCAGCTCCTCCGACCGGTGCCGGGACGCGGCGTTCGCGACCATCTCGTCCCAGAGCGCCAGCCCGGCGAGGCGGTAGGCGTGCAGGAGGCTGGCGAGGGGGATGCCGTACTCCGCCTTGAGACGCCCAGCGTCGCGGGCGGGAGCGAGGTCGTCCGGCTCGCCGCCCATGCTCCGCAGGAGCGCCTCGATGTTGACCTCGACGACGGCGCGCAGGGCGCCGTCGGGCAGGGCGGACTCCGCGTACGCGTGCTCGCCCGCCAGGATCTGCGCGACCACGCGGTCGGTGACCGCGGGCACCGAACCCAGCAGCTCGCGGAACAGGTCGGCGGCGGGCGGGAGCGGCGCGACGCGCGGCGCGGCGACGTCCTCGTACAGGGTCATGGGGCCACGGTACCCGCCGCCAGCGGGCGGCTCTTGTGCCGGCGCACAAACTTCCCCAGCCATCTGGGGGCGCCCGCCCATGGAGTCCGGCACCCCCGCGGGGTGAGACTCGGGTCACGATCGAAGGAGATCCATGACCACCATCGCGAGCTCTTCGCCGTCGGCCGACGCCGACCACTCCACCCTGCGCACCGCCGAGCGGGCCGCCCTCGACGCGACGATCGCCGAGCTGGCCGCGGGGGAGCGGCGCTGGGCCGCCATGTCGCTCGCCGCGCGCGCCGCCCTCCTCGCCCGCACGCACGCCGCGATCGCGGCGAACGCGGAGCGGTGGGCCACCACCTCGGGCCGCATCAAGGGCCTCGACCCCGCCTCGCCCCTGATGGGCGAGGAGTGGATCTCGGGCCCGTACCCGGCGCTGACGGGGTTCGCGCAGCTCTCCCGCTCCCTCGCGGCGCTCGCCGAGCGACGCAGCCCCATCGCGGGCGCCCGCTTCGGCGCCGCGCCCGGCGGCCGCACCACGGTCCGTGTGCTCCCGCACAGCGCGCACGAGGCGGTCCTGCTGCACGGGTTCCGGGCGGAGGTCTGGCTGCGGCCCGGGGTCGCCGCCTCCACCGCGCGGTCGCACGCCGGGCTCGCCCAGCAGCACCCGCGCCGCACCGGCGGCGTGGGGCTGGTGCTCGGCGCCGGCAACATCACCTCGATCGCGCCGCTCGACGTCGCCTCCGAGCTCGTCGCGCACAACCGGGTCGCGCTGCTCAAGCTCAACCCGACGCTCGACGAGCTCGAGCCGGTCCTCACCGCCGCGCTCGCGCCGCTGATCGAGGCGGGCGTGCTGCGGATCGTGCGCGGCGGCGCCGAGGCGGGCGCCTACCTGACCCGGCACCCCGGCATCGCGCACGTCCACATCACCGGCAGCTCCGTCACGCACGACGCCATCGTGTGGGGTCCCGGCGACGAGGGCCGCGCGCGCAAGGCGGCCGGAACGCCGGTCCTCGACAAGGACATCACCAGCGAGCTCGGCGGCGTGGCGCCGGTCGTCGTCGTCCCCGGCGACTGGTCCGCCGACGACCTGCGCTACCAGGCCGAGCACGTCGCGACCATGCGGCTGCACAACGGCGGGTACAACTGCATCGCCGGGCAGGTCGTGCTGCTCAGCGCGGACTGGCCGCAGAAGGACGCGTTCCTCGCCGCGCTGCGCGACGCGCTCGACCGGGCGCCCGCCCGCCCGGCCTGGTACCCGGGCAGCGACGCGCGGTTCGCGTCGGCGGCGGCGTCCTACCCCGACGCCGCCCGGCTGGGGACGGACGGCGGCCGCCTGCTCGTCGACCTCACGGGGCCCGGCGCGCACGCCGACGCGGCGGACCTGGAACGGAGCGAGTACTTCGCGCCGGTCCTCGGCGTCGTGGAGCTGCCCGGCACGGGGCAGCGGTTCCTCGACGCCGCCGTCGCGCACGCCAACGACGAGCTCACCGGCACGCTCGGCGCGAACGTCGTCGTCGCCCCGAAGGACCGCAAGGCCCTCGGATCCGGCTTCGACCAGGCCATCGCGGACCTCCGCTACGGCACGATCGGCGTCAACGCGTGGACCGGCGTCGGCTACCTCACCGCGACCGCGCCCTGGGGCGCGTACCCCGGGCACCCGCTCGACGACATCCAGAGCGGCCGCGGCGTCGTCCACAACGCCCTGCTCCTCGAGGACACGGAGCGCACCGTCGTCACGGGGCCGTTCCGGCCCTTCCCGCGATCGGTCGCCCACGGCGAGCTCGCCCTGTTCCCGAAGCCGCCGTGGTTCGTCACGGCGCGCAGCGCGGCCACCACCGGCCGCCGGCTGACGGACTTCGCCGCCCGGCCGGGCTGGCTCCGGATGCCGTCCGTCTTCACCGCCGCGTTCCGCGCCTGAACTCCCCTCACCCCGCCACGGTCCCGTCAAAGGAGACGCCATGCCCTTCCGCAGCCCCTTGCCCGACGTCGACATCCCCGACGTCACCCTGTACGACCTGCTGTTCGCCGACCTCGCCGACGCCGACCTCGAGCGTCCGGCCGTCATCGACGGCCCGTCCGGCGCCGTGACGACGTACGGCGCGCTGCGCGACCAGGTCGACGCCGTCGCCGGCGCGCTCGCCGCCCGGGGGGTCCGGCCGGGCGACGTCGTCGCGCTGCTGTCGCCCAACGTGCCCGCGTTCGTGCCCGTGTTCCACGGCGCGCTGCGCGCCGGCGCCACGGTGACCACGATCAACGCGCTCGCGACCGGCGGCGACGTCGCCTCCCAGCTCACCGACTCGGGCGCGACGCTGCTGCTCACGGTGTCCCCGCTGCTGCCCGCAGCGGCCGCCGGCGCGGAGCGGGCCGGGCTCCCGGCCGGCCGCGTCGTCGTGCTCGACGGCACCGACGGCCACGAGTCGCTGGCCGACCTGCTCGCCGAGGCCCGCCCCGCGCCCGACGTCACCGTCGACCCGGCCACGCACCTCGCCGTCCTGCCGTACTCGTCGGGCACCACCGGGCGGCCCAAGGGCGTCATGCTCACGCACCGCAACCTCGTGGCGAACGTGCTCCAGACCTCCGCCATGATCGACGTGACCCCGAGCGACCGCGTGCTCGCCGTGCTGCCGTTCTTCCACATCTACGGGATGACGGTGCTGCTCAACCTCGCGCTCCGGGCCCGGGCGGTGCTCGTCACCATGCCGCGGTTCGACCTGCCCGAGTTCCTGCGGATCACGCAGGAGGAGCGCTGCTCGTTCCTGTTCATCGCGCCGCCCGTCGCCGTCGCGCTCGCGAAGCACCCGCTGATCGACCGCTACGACCTGTCCACGGTCCGCGAGGTCATCTCGGGCGCCGCGCCGCTCGACGGCGAGCTCGGCGGCGCCGTCGGCCGCCGCCTCGGCTGCGTGGTGCGGCAGGGCTACGGGATGACGGAAACCAGCCCCGTCGCGCTGCTCGTGCCGGCCACCGGCGACGTCCCGCTGTCCAGCATCGGCATCCCCGTGCCCAACGTCGAGTGCCGGGTCGTGGACCCCGCGACCGGCGACGAGATCCCGCTGCCGGCGTCGGGCGTCAGCGCGCCCGGCGAGCTGCAGGTGCGCGGCCCGAACATCATGGTCGGCTACCTCGGCAACCCGCAGGCCACCGCCGACACCCTCGACGCCGACGGCTGGCTGCACACCGGCGACGTCGTCACCGCCACGCCCGACGGGGTCGTCACCGTCGTCGACCGCCTCAAGGAGCTCATCAAGTACAAGGGCTACCAGGTGGCGCCCGCGGAGCTCGAGGCGCTGCTGCTCACCCACCCCGGCATCGCGGACGCCGCCGTCGTCGCCGCGCGCGACGCCGAGGGCGAGGAGGTGCCCAAGGCGTTCGTCGTGCTCCAGGACGGCGCGGACCTGTCGGCCGACGACGTCATGGACTTCGTCGCCGAGCGCGTCGCCCCGTACAAGAAGGTGCGCGAGGTCGTGTTCATCGACGCCGTCCCCAAGTCGGCGTCCGGCAAGATCCTGCGCAAGGACCTGCGCACCGTCGACCAGGGCGCGTCGGAGGTGACCGCATGAGCCGGGACCAGCGGGCCACGCAGCCCCACGACTACGTCGTCGTCGGCGCCGGTTCCGCCGGGGCGGCGCTCGCGGGCCGGCTCAGCGCCGACCCGTCGGTGAGCGTCCTCCTGCTGGAGGCGGGCCCGAAGGACACCAAGACCGAGATCCACATCCCCGCCGCGTTCTCGAAGCTGTTCCGGTCCGAGGTGGACTGGGACTACGACACGGAGCCGCAGGAGCACCTCGGCGGGCGGCGCGTCTTCTGGCCGCGCGGCAAGGTGCTGGGCGGCAGCTCGTCGATCAACGCGATGATGTGGGTGCGCGGGTTCCCGGAGGACTACGACGCGTGGGGCGAGGCCGCCGGCGCGGGCTGGTCGTGGGAGGGCCTGCGGCCGTACTTCGAGCGGGTCGAGAACGTCGCGCCCGGCGTCGACCGCGACAACGAGGACGAGACCGGTCGCGCCGGCACCGTGCACGTGCAGGACCAGCGCAGCCCGCGCCCCGCCACGCGCGCCTACCTACGTGCGGCCGAGCAGGCGGGGCTGCCCGTGGTGCCCGGCAACGGGCACGACCAGCGCGGGGTCAGCCGCACGCAGGTCAGCCAGCGCGGCGGGTCGCGGTTCAGCACCGCGGACGCGTACCTCAAGCCGGCCCGCAAGCGACCCAACCTCACCGTCGTGACGGACGCGCAGGCCACGCGCGTCGTGTTCGACGGCACGCGGGCCGTGGGGGTCGAGTACGTGCGCGGCGGCGCGACGCTGGTGGCGCAGGCGCGCCAGGAGGTCGTGCTGTCCGGCGGGGCGGTCAACACGCCGCAGCTGCTCATGCTGTCGGGCGTCGGCGACCGGGACGAGCTGGAGGGCCTCGGCATCCCCGTCGTCGCGCACAGCCCCGAGGTGGGCAAGAACCTGCGCGACCACCTCATGGCGCTGCTGGCGGTCGGGGCGCACGAGGGCACGCTGTTTCTCGCCGAGAAGCCCCGCGAGCTCGCGGCGTACCTCTCGCGCAGGCGCGGGATGCTGACGTCCAACGTGGGCGAGGCGTACGGCTTCGTCTCGACGGACCCGGCCGTCGACCTGCCCGACGTCGAGCTGATCTTCGCGCCCGTCGGGTTCGTCGGCGAGGGGCTCGTCGCCCACGACGGGCACGCCGTCACCCTCGGCGCGATCCTCGTGCAGCCCGAGAGCACCGGCACGATCACGCTCGCGAGCCGGGACCCCTTCGAGAAGCCGCTCATCGACCCGCGGTACCTCAGCGACCCGGCGGGCAAGGACCGCGCCGCCCTCCTCGCGGGCCTCGGCGTGTGCGAGGAGCTGCTCGTGACCCCGGCGCTGCGCGAGGTCACGACCGGCGCGTTCGTGCAGCCGGCGGGCGGGGAGCAGCTGACGCGCGCGGAGCGCGACGAGATCGCGCTCGTCGACCACGCGCACACGCTCTACCACCCCGTCGGGACGGCGCGCATGGGGTCCGACGGCGCCGCCGTCGTCGACGAGGAGCTGCGCGTGCGGGGCGTCACCGGCCTGCGCGTGGCGGACGCGTCGGTCATGCCGACGATCATCCGCGGGCACACGAACGCCCCCGCCATCGTCATCGGGGAGAAGGCCGCCGACCTGCTCCTCGGCGTCGCCGCCGCCCCGCGCGCCGCCGCGGCGCAGCGGTAGGCGCGCCGGCCCTCACCGCGGGGCCGGGCGACCCATCACCTGGGTGCCCGGCCCCAGCGGGCCGAGCGGCTGCCAGCCGGAGCGGCGGTACAGCCGGACGGCGGGGTCGTCCTCGTCGTCGGAGGTGAGCAGGAGGCTGCGCCGCCCGACGCCGTCCAGCACGGCGTCGTGCAGCCGCCGGCCGACGCCGTGGCCGCGCCACGCGGCGAGGACCCCGAGCTCGACCAGCTCGAAGTGGTCGCCCACCCAGGCGTCGGCGACGTCGTCCGGGAGCCTGTCCACCAGGAGGTCGGACCAGTACTGGCCCCGCTGCCCGACATAGCCCCACGCGAAGCCCACCAGGTCGTCGCCCGCGTGGTCGGCCGCGTGCGCCGTCACCAGGCGGTACCCGTCGCGAGCGGCGTGCCGGTCGTACCGGTCCGTGCGCCAGACGACCGGGTCCGTGACGTCGCCGAAGACGGCGTCGTAGCAGCGCCAGACGTCGTCGGCGAGGGCGGCAGCGCCCGCGCTGTCGGTGACGCGGAGCTCGATCGACGCGTCGGGGGAGGGGGCGGGAGAGGCCACGAGCGCCATCGTGGCCGAGCCTCGCTCCCGCCGCACCTGCGGACCCTTGCTCGAAGGTGACGGCGCTCAGCGCGGGGTCCGGCTCCGAGATCACAGACCGACGTTGCGGAGCAGCCACTCCGCCTCGCGCAGCTCGTCGTCCTTCTCGTCGGGGGCAGGGGCGACGTCCTGCCCGGCGCGCAGCTGGTCCGGCGGGAGGGGCGCGTCGAGGTGCCGGAAGCGTTCGCGGGGGTCGGGCTCGCCGGGTGAGCCCACGGTCTCGGCCGTCATGCGTCCACGGTACGCGCCGTGGCGGCCGCCGACCCGCCGGTCCGGCAGGATCGGGGGATGAACGTCGACCTCGACGAACGAGCCCCGCGCCCGCGTCGCCGCGGGCGCGCGTTGCTGATCGCCGGCGGCGCCGTCGTCGTGGCGCTCGCGGTGCTCGCCCTGCTCGTGTGGCAGGGGGTGCTGTGGCCCAACCGGGTCACCGCGGCGAAGTTCGCCGTCCGCGGCGTCGACGTCTCCGCCTACCAGGGGGAGATCGACTGGCCGACGCTCGCCGCGCAGGACCTCGACTTCGCGTTCGTCAAGGCCACCGAGGGCTCGAGCCACGAGGACGAGCGGTTCGCGGCGAACTGGGAGGGCGCCCGCGGCACCGACCTGCTCGTCGGCGCGTACCACTTCCTCAGCTTCGAGAGCCCCGGCGCCGACCAGGCCGCCCACATGATCGACGTCGTCCCCGCCGAGAGCGGCACGCTCCCGCCCGTCGTCGACGTCGAGTACTACGGCGACTTCGCGGCCGACCCGCCCACCGTCGACGAGCTGCGCGGCATCCTCGACCCCCTGCTCGACGCGCTCGAGGAGCACTACGGCGTCCCCCCGATCCTCTACACGACGCAGCAGATCCGCGCCGACTACCTGGGCGCCCGCTACGACCGCTACCCGCTGTGGATCCGGTCCGTGGTGAGCAGCCCCGACCTGCCGAGGCGGGACTGGGAGTTCTGGCAGTACTCCGACCACGACACCCTGCCCGGCTACGCCGGCGACGAGCAGTACATCGACATGAACGTCTTCGACGGCACCCTCGACGACCTCCGCGCGCTGACCCAGCGGTAGCGGCATACGGTCGGCCCCGTGGTGGAGCGATGGACATGGCCGGCAGTGATCGGCGTCGGGTTCGGGGTGGCCGCATTCTTCGCGGTGCTGGTCCCCGTGCTCCTGGTGCAGCAGCGCCGGTACGGGCGGCTCGACGCGCGGCGCGTGCTGGGTGCGGCGGCGCTCGCGGTGTACGTGGTGACGCTGCTGGCGTACACGATGCTGCCGCTGCCGTCGGGCGACCTGGTGGCCTGGTGCGCCGCGCACGGCGTCTCCGGCGCGGAGCTGACGCCGCTGCACTCGCTCGACGACATCCGCCGGGACACCGCCGGTCTGGGCGCGGTGGCCACGCTGCGCAGCGCCGCGGTGCTGCAGGTCGCGTTCAACGTGCTGCTCTTCGTGCCGTGGGGCGTGCTCGCGCGGCGCTACCTCGGCTGGGGCGTGGCCGCGTCGACGCTGAGCGCGCTGGCCGCGTCGGTGGCGGTCGAGACCGTGCAGTACACCGGCATCCTCGGCATCATCCCGTGCTCCTACCGCGTGGCCGACGTCGACGACGTCCTCGCCAACACGCTCGGCGGGCTGGTCGGCGCGCTTCTCGCGCCCGTCGTGCTGCGCTGGATGCCGCAGTCGCGCGAGCTCGCCGCCGCGCGGCTGGAGCCTCGACCCGTGACGTTCTGGCGCCGGATCCTCGGGATGCTCGCGGACCTGCTCGCCGCGTTCGTCCTCGGCGCCGCGCTGCAGCTCGCGTACCGCGTGGGGACGCTGGCGACCGGCCACGAGCTGCCCTCGACCACGACCTGGGCGGACGTGCTGCTCGGCACGGTGCTGCCCGCCGTCGTCGTGTTCCTCGTGCCGCCGTGGGTGGGCAGCGGCGCGTCGCTGGGCCAGCGGGCGGTATGGCTGGAGCCACGGTGGCCCGACGGCGCCGGCCGGTTGCGGCGTGGGACCCTCGCGCGGCGCGTCGGGCGCGGCTACCTGCTGCTCGGCCTGTACGGGGTGCTGGGGATCGTCGAGGCGGTGCCGCCCGGCGACCCGTCGAACGCATGGGCCGGGGCGTTGCAGAACGGCGTGCTGCTCGCCGCGCTGATCGGCGTCGTCGCCACCCGCGACCGGCGCGGCCTGGCCTGCGAGATCACCGGCGCGCAGATGGTCGACGCGCGCGAACCCCTCGGCCGCGCGCCCCGCTGACGCCGGCCGTCGTCAGGCGCGCGCGTCGCCGGCGTCGTCGTCGTGGGCGGCCGCCATGCGGACGGCACGGTCCTCGGCGACGGCGTCGCGCCGCTTGGCGGCCTTCTTGTCGCTCGCCTTCGTGTCGCGCGGCGGGAGCTGGACGGACTCCTCGGCGGCGATGCCGTCGTTCAGCTCGCGGCTGCGCTCCACCTCGGCGTCGAGCTCGGCCCCGAACAGCAGCACGAGGTTGACGATCCACAGCCACAGCAGCAGCACGATGAACGTGGCGAGGATGCCGTAGGACCCGTAGTTGGAGAAGCTGCTGCCGACGTACCACCCGAACGCCGCGGAGGCGATGCCGATCACCACGATGGCGACCACGGCGCCGACGCTCAGCCAGCGGAAGCGCGGCCGTTTCACGTTGGGGGTGAAGTGGTACAGGAGCGCCACGGCGACGACCACGAGCAGCAGCGCGACAGGCCACTTCGCGATGCTCCACACGGTGATCGCGACGTCCCCCAGGCCGATCGCCGCACCCACCGACCGGGCGATCGGCCCGGAGAGCACCAGGCTCGCGACGACGACCGCCGCGATGATCAGCACCACCAGCGTCACGGCGAACATCGCGGGGCGCAGCTTCCAGACCGGGCGCCCCTCCTCGACGTCGTAGATGCGGTTCATCGCGCGCCCGAACGCGCCGACGTACCCCGACGCGGACCACAGCGCGAGTACGAGGCCGAGCACGAGGGCGAGCCCGGCGCCGGTGTTGCCGACGGCGTTCGCGATGAGCGGCCTGACGATCTCGATCATGTCCTCGGGGAGGAACTCCGAGACGGTGTTCATCACGGAGTTCAGGGCCTTCTCGGCGTCGCCGACGAACCCGAGCAGCGACACCAGCGCCAGGAGCGCGGGCGCGGAGGCCAGGACGGCGTAGTAGGTGAGCCCGGCGGCGAGGTCGGTGCACTGGTCGGCCCCGAACTCCCGGAGCGTGCCCTTGAGCGCCCGCCCCCACGACGGCTTCGGCGCGTCGGACGGCGCGCGTGGGGTGTCGGGGACGCCGCCGTCGGCACCGGTCTGCTGCTCGCCCGTCTCGGTCATGCTGGCCTCCTCGGTCACCTCCAGGCTCGTCGGGCCTGGTCATGCCCGCAAACGCACCTCGCGCGACCCCGGGCGCACCCGGGGGCCGTGGGGCATCCTGGTCGGCATGGCACTCCCACCGCCCCCGGCCGGCTGGACGCGGTACGTCGTGAAGGCGAAGGTCGTGTCCGTCGGGCGCGACTTCCGCGTCACGGACCTCGACGGCGCCGACGCCTTCCTCGTCGACGGCAAGCTCGGTCCGCGCGAGCGCGCCGACGTGCTCGACGCCGCGGGGACGGTCGTCTACCGGGTGACGGGCCGCGTCATCAACCTCCCGAAGCGCATGACCATCACCGACGCCGCGGGCACGGTGCTGGCGGAGCTGCACGGCAAGCTGTTCTCGCCGATCCGCTCGAAGATGACGCTCCACCGCCCCGACGGGCCGCCGTGGGAGCTGCAGGGCAACGTCATCGAGAAGGAGTACACGGTCACCGCCGGGGGAGCGCCGGTCATGGTCATCACGCAGAAGTGGGTGACGGTCCGCGACACGTACACGCTCGACGTCGCCGACGGCACCGACCCCGGTCTGGCGATCGCGATGCTGTGGGCCGTGGACCGCTGGGTGGAGCGCGACCCGGGCTAGTCGTCGACTCGCGCGGGCGGCGCGACCAGGTCGCGAGCCTGCTCGGCCGCGCGCGCGATGCTCTCGCCGACGAAGTCCATGAACCGGCCCATGTTCTCCAGCCGCGCGCCGGCGGGCGTGTCCCGGCCGAGGACGCCGACCCCCTGGCGCGCGACCTCCGCGAGCCGGGCGTTGGACGCCGCGGCCGCGAGCATCGACTGGTACCAGGCGTCGCCGTCGGCCGCGTAGCGCTCGCGGCGCCCCTCGGCGCGCTCGCGCCGCACGAGGCCCAGGTTCTCCAGCAGCGCGACCGCCTTGGAGACCGACGCCGGGCTGACCTCCAGCCGCTCGACGAGCTCCGCGGCGGTGAGGCTGCCGGAGTCCGCCACGTAGAGCAGGGTGAGCACGCCGGCGGCCATGCGGGGCAGCCCGGACTGCATGAGGAGCGTCGTGAACGTCTCCTCGTACGCGCGCAGCGCCGCGTCGTCCGGGTCGGCGGCGCGGGCCTGCGTCGCGCGGGCGCTGCGGCTCGCGGCGGGGCGACGGCGGTGGGCTGCCTGCTGCGCGCTGCGGTGCGCCAGGTCGGCGCGGTAGGCGCCGGGGCCGCCGTGCCGCATCACCTCGCGCGTGACGGTCGACGTCGGCCGGTCGAGCCGGCGCGCGATCTCCGCGTAGGCGAGGTCGTCGGCGAGGCCGAGCGCGATCTGCTGTCGTTCCTGCGCGGTGAGCCGGCCTCCCGGCATGGCGTCCTCCTCGGCGTCGCGGTGCCCGTCGCGTTCACCCTACATCGGATGCAACGGCTGATGGCCCACCTGTTGCGTTGCTCTTCGGGTCGGATGCAACGATTCATGCGTTCTGACCTGCAGCAATGGATGTTCGGTGCAATGAATGCTCTTGCCGAACATGCGAACGCAACGTAGCGTTTCCCTAGTCAGAAAGAGAGCACGGATCACCACAGGAGCTGAGCGCGATGCAGACCTTCGAGACCACCACCCCCGCCACCGCCGTCGTCGACCTCCCCGCCGGCCGGCTGACCGTCGTCGCCGCCGAGCGCGCCGACGCCTCCGTCGACGTCCGCCCGGCCAACCCGTCGAAGAGCCGCGACGTCGAGGCCGCGGAGCGCACCACCGTCGACTTCACCGGCGGCGTCCTGCGCGTCACCACCCCCGTCGAGCACCGCGCCCTCGGCAGCACCGGCTTCGTGGACGTCACGCTGCAGCTGCCCACCGGCTCCCGCCTCGAGGCGAAGGCCGCCAGCGCGGAGGTCCGCGGCGTCGGGCGCCTCGGCGAGGTCGTCGTCGAGACCGCGCACGGCGACATCAAGATCGACGAGGCCGCCACCGCCCGGCTCGGCACGCAGGCCGGCAGCATCACGGTCGGCCGCCTCACCGGCTCCTCGACGCTGCGCACCGCGAAGGGCGACATCCGCGTCGACGAGGCCACGCAGGGTGCGCTCGAACTCGCCACCCAGCTGGGCGACGTCTCCGTCGGCGCCGCGGCCGGCGTCACCGCGTCGCTCGACTCGGGCACCGCCCTCGGCCGCGTGCGCAACGCGCTCGCGAACACCGGCGGCGACGTCGCGCTGCAGATCCGCGCCACCACGGCGATGGGCGACATCTCCGCCCACAGCCTCTGAGATCTGTGCCGCGCGGCACCAGGACCGGCCGGAGCGACGAGTCTCGTCGCCCCGGCCGGTCTGTTCGTCATGACCCCCACCGGAATCCTCGACGCCCGCTTCAGCGAGGCCACCGCCCCGACCCCGTGGGACGAGGTCGACGCCGCGCTCGCTGACGCCACCCTCTACCGCCTCACGACGGTGCGCGCCGACGGCCGCCCGCACGTCACCCCGCTGGTAGGGCTGTGGACCGACGGGACGTTCGTGTTCTGCACCGGCCCCGACGAGCAGAAGGCCCGCAACCTCGCCCACGCCCCGCAGGTCGCGGTCACCATCGGGTCGGAGGCGTGGGACGACGGCCTCGACGTCGTCGTCGAGGGCGCGGCCGAGCGTGCGACCGGCGGCCCCGAGCTGCGCCGCCTCGCCGACGGCTTCCGCGGCAAGTACGGCGACGCCTGGGACTTCGAGAACGACGACGAGTCGTTCGACCCGCACGGCCAGCGCGCCCTCGTCTACCGCGTCGTGCCCGACAAGGTGCTCGCGTTCGCCAAGTCCCCGCACGGGCAGACCAGCTTCCGGCCCTGACGGCGCACGGCGACGTGCCGCGCCCGGGTCAGGTGCGGCGCTCGTGCCGCACGGGCCTGAGACGGTCGGGCGCGTCCGTCGCGGGCTCCCAGGTGCAGGTGAACCAGCCGCGGTAGCCGAAGAGGAAGCCGAAGCGGTGGTTCGTGACGCGCAGGTCCACCTCGAACCGTTCGGCCGCGTCGTCGTACCGCTCGCGCAGCAGCGCGCGGCCGCTGAACAGCATCGGGAAGCGGAAGCCGACCGGGCCCTCGTAGAACCGCTGCGCGTCGGACGTGAGCACCAGCGCGCCGTCGTCGTCGGCGTGCAGGTCGAGGTCGACCGCGAGGTGCTGGTGCGTGCCGAGGTAGTCCACGACCTTCCCGCCGACGTCGATCATCGTCGCGTCGAACCGGCGGCGCCGGCCGCGGATGTCGTACGACCGCACGAACGTCACCGTCTCGCGGCCGAAGGGGTCGCGGTACGGGTAGTTCTCGATGGTGAAGGGCACGTCGGTGCCCACGTCGGGCACGAGGATGTTGCGCAGCCGGCCCACCTGCAGGAACGGCACGGTCCACCACGGTCCGCGCCGGATCTCCGTCATGACGCCGGTGCCGACGCACGCCTCGCCGCTTCCCAGCCCGACGTCGAACCGGCGCTGCAGCATCGGGTGCAGGCGCCCGAACTCGCCACCCATGGCGCGGCGGAAGATCGAGGCGGTCGCGGTGCCGGCGGGTGTGTCCGTCATGGTGTGTCCGTCATGGTGCGGCCTCCGGGGCGGGCAGGGCGTCGAGGGTGCGGGGGGCGTCGCGCAGGTGGTCGTCGTGGCGGCGGCCGTGCTCCGGCGCGCGCCGGCAGCGGGCGGCGCGCGGCCGGTCCGCGCGCCAGAACCACAGCACGCTGCGCAGCGGCCAGCGCTCCGGCTCGACGCCGTCCTCGGCCCACAGGCGCAGGCGGTCGAAGCTCCAGGCGGTGGCCCAGCCGAGCAGCGGCCGCGCCGCGCGGTCGAGCAGGCGGCCCCAGCCCGGCGCGTAGTCGTAGCCCGTGACGAAGCGGGTGCCGTCGCCGTCCGGCACGTACCGCCAGTAGCCGCGGCCCGCGCGGATGGGGGAGCGGCGGTCGGCGGTGGCGAACCGCAGCGCCGACGTGCGTGTGCCGTCCGGGCGGCTCGACTCGCCGACGCTCACGCCGTCGCCCGCCACGGTCCCGACCGGGGTGCGCCGCGTGTAGGTGAAGCGGGTCGCGCCGCCGGAGGTGGGCGTGGTCGGCACGATGCGCGAGAACCGGACGTCCCACCGCACGTGCTGCTCCGGGTCCTGGGTCAGCGTCCAGACCGTCTCCGGCGGCGCGGCGATCCGCGCCTCGACGTAGATGCCTCGCCCGGTCACAGGTCTTCGGGCTCCGTGTCGAGGGCCGGCACGGGGGCGGAGCACTCGGCGAGCACCGTCCCGTCGTCGGCCACGAGCGCCGTGTGCGCCGTCCAGCCGGTGACGTCCTGGGACGCCGTGAGCTCGGTCGACGCGACCAGGTCCGGGAGAGACCACCAGAGGCCGTCGCCGGCGTCGTCCGTCTCCGCGCCTTCCGGGTAGCCGTCCGGGTCGCCGTCGACGGCGTCCAGGGAGTCGTACGTCGGGCCGCCGGGGGTGGACACGGACAGGCGGACCGTCGTGGCGTCGACGGCGGGGTTGTCAGCGCCGTCGAGACCGAGCCCGGCGGACCAGCCCACCGCGACCCGCCAGGTGGTCGTCGTGGTGCGGGTGATACCGAGCCGGGAGACCTCGTGGACGGTGCGAGCGCTGCCGAAGACCGCCGTCGCGGCCGACGGGCCCGTGCTGGCGCACGACGTCTCGTGCTCGGACATCTGCTCGCCCCCGCCGCTGCCGGTCATGACGCTCGCGGCCGCGGCCGCCGCGCACACCACGAGGGCGACGGCGCCCGTGACCCGCCGGGGCCAGCGCAGCCACGGCGCGTGGGCGTCGCGGGCCGCACGGAGGCGGGCGACGAGCGGGTGCGGCTCGGGCGTGGTGCTGCGGACGGCGACGGTGCCGAGCAGCGAGTCGGCGAACGTGCGGCCCTCGCGGTGGAACGCGGCGCGGACATAGCCGATCAGCAGGATCGCGTCGAGCACGTGCGCGAACCAGCGCACGATCGTGCCGGGCAGCCCGATCGGCCGTCCCGAGCGGTCGTCGACCACGGAGATGCCCGCGACCCGCTTGCCCGGCGTCATGCCCGTGTACGCCTGGAGGACGCCGAGCACGAGCAGCGTCCCGGCCACCCAGAGCGTCGTCGTCTCGTCGACGGGGTCACCGGACGGGCCGACGGCGGGGAGCGTGCCGAACGGCGGCGAGTCGCCGGTGCCGAGGAACGCGACGAAGGCGACGAGCGCCGAGTCGAGCAGGGTCGCGAGGACGCGCAGCCCCCAGGGGGCCCGCGGCCGGTCGTCGGTGAACGGCCCGAGGTCGTCGTTCAACGGCGGGAACGCGGCCGGGGGCGGGAACGCGCCCGGGGGCGGGGACCCGGCACGCACCGTCGACGTCATGGCCGGATGCTTCCACGCCGGCGCGCCCGCGTCCACGGTGTGCCCAACCCGCGCTCAGCGGGGCGTGGCGACGCCCGTGGCGACCACGGTGCCGGCCTCGCCGTCGACGACGAGGGTCCCGGCGCCGCGGAGCGCGTCGGTCGCGCCGGGCACGCCCAGCACAGCGGGCAGCCGCAGCTCGCGCGCGACGATCGCCGCGTGCGACAGCAGCCCGCCCGTCTCCGTGACGACCGCCGCGACGACGCCGAACAGCGGCGTCCATGCCGGGTCCGTCTCGCGGCACACCAGCACGTCGCCGGGGCGGACGGCGGCGAAGTCGTCCGGCCCGCGCACCACGCGCGCGGGCCCCGTCGCCCGCCCGCTGCTCGCGCCCGTGCCCCGCAGCACCGCCACCTTGTCGTTGTGAGCGGGCGTTTGGCCCTGTTCCGCCCTTGAGTCGGGGCCAAACGCC
>NZ_JBHWYY010000083.1:0-17963 GCF_042728595.1 Isoptericola sp. NPDC060185
GGGTTCTCTTGTCGCGAGGCTGGTCGGGCCTGGCGGGAGCCGCGAGGAACGAGCGGCGGATGGCGCGCCTCGCGACAAGAGAACCCCGCCCACGACCGGCCGCACCACACGGTGCGGCCGGAAGCAGCGACGAAGGTCAGCCCGTGTTCTGGAGACCCGCGGACACTCCGTTCACGGTGAGCAGCAGCAGGTGCTGCCAGCGGTCCTTGTGGCCGCCGTCCACCCACTCGCCGTCCTCCACCGTGAGCCCCTCGCTGTCGCCCTTGCTGCGCAGGGCGCGCAGGGCGCGGACCTGGAGCAGGGAGAGGGCGTCGACGTACGGGGAGCGCAGCTGGACGGCGCGGCCGAGGACGCGGCGGTTGGCCAGCGGCCACTCGTTGCCGGTGACGCGCAGCACCCACTCGCGGGTGAGGCGGAGCTCGTCGAGGACGAGCTGCGCGAGGTCGTCGCGGTCGCCGAGCGCGAGGTACTGCGCGG
This sequence comes from Isoptericola sp. NPDC060185, assembly GCF_042728595.1. Classification (NCBI taxonomy): domain Bacteria; kingdom Bacillati; phylum Actinomycetota; class Actinomycetes; order Micrococcales; family Promicromonosporaceae; genus Isoptericola; species Isoptericola sp. NPDC060185. The sequence continues at coordinate 478 of NZ_JBHWYY010000083.1, forward strand.
CGATGTCCTCCTGCGTCTTGGCGAGGCCCATCTCGACGGTGTCGAGCAGCGTGGTGAACAGGGGCCACTCGCGGTAGGCGGCCTGCAGCTCCTCGAGGCCGCCCGGCTGCTCGCCGGCCGACCGCAGCGCGGTGCCCAGGCCGAACCAGCCGGCGAGGTTGATGCGCGCCTGCGACCAGGAGAACACCCACGGGATGGCGCGCAGGTCGTCGAGGGAGTTGACGGAGAGGCCGCGCTTGGCGGGGCGGGAGCCGATCGGCAGCAGGCCGACCTCCTCCAGCGGCGTGACCTGCGCGAACCACTGCGGGAAGCCCTCGGACTTCACGAGGCCGTGGAAGGCAGCGCGCGACGTCTCGTCGAGGGCGGACGCGAGGGGCGCGAACCGCTCGCGGGCCTCGGCGTTGCGCTTCTCCACCGTCGGCGCGGACGCGAGCAGCGTCGCCGCGGCGACCTGCTCGATGTGGCGGGCGGCGATCGTCGGGTCGCCGTAGCGGGCGAGGATGACCTCGCCCTGCTCGGTGAGCTTGAACCGGCCGTCGACGGAGTGCGGCGGCTGCGCGAGGACGGCCCGGTTGGCCGGGCCGCCGCCGCGGCCGAGGGACCCGCCGCGGCCGTGGAACTGGGTGAGCGTGATGTCGTGGCGCTGCGCCCAGTCGGCGATCCGCGACTGCGCCTTGTGCAGGGCGAGGGTCGCGGCGACCGGGCCGACGTCCTTGGACGAGTCGGAGTAGCCGAGCATGACCTCGACGCGGCGGCCGTTCTCCGCGAGGCGACGCTGCACCTCGGGGAACTCCAGCATCGCCTCGAGGATGTCGACCGAGTTCTCCAGGTCGTCGAAGGTCTCGAACAGGGGGACGGCGTCGACGACCGGCGCGTCGTCGGAGCCCTCGAAGGCGAGCGCGGCGAGCCGGTAGACGGCGGCCAGGTGCTCGGGCGCCTGCGTGAAGGACACGATGTAGCGGCGGGCGGCGCGGATGCCGAACCGCTTCTGCACGGCGCCGAGTGCGCGGTAGGTGTCGAGCACCTCGACGGTGCGCTCGGAGAGGTCGCCGTGGATGCCCTTCTCGTCGATCTCGGCGAGGGCGGCGGCGTGCACCTGCGAGTGCTGGCGCACCTCGAGCTCGGCGAGGTGGAACCCGAAGGTCTGCACCTGCCACACGAGCTTCTGCAGGTCGCCGTACGCGGCACGGGGCGCACCGGCCTCGACGAGGGAGCGCTGCACCACCTCGAGGTCGGCGACCAGCTCCTCCGGGTTCCGGTACGCGAGGTCGGCGTCGCGGCGGCGGGTCGCGGCGACGCGGCCGGCGACGGCGAGCACGGCGGCCCGGTGCGGCTCGTTGGGCGAGTCGGCGGCGGCGCGCGTGACGAGCTCGTCGGAGAGCTGGCGCATCCGCTGCCAGAGGGCCTTGAGCTCGGCGGACGCCGGGGTGCCGTCCTCGTCGAGCGTGAGCTTGCGCCCGGTCTCGACGGTGGCCTTCTCGAGGGCGCCGAGCGCGTGCTCGGCGGCGAGGGTCGCGGCCTGGCGGGTGACCTCAGCGGTGACGTTCGGGTTGCCGTCGCGGTCGCCGCCGATCCAGGAGCCGAGGTGGACGAACGGACGGGCGACGGGCGGGACGCTGCCCGCCTCGCCGTCGAGCAGCCAGTCGTCCAGACGCCGGTACACCTCGGGGAAGGTGGTGAACATGGTGGCGTCGAAGACGCCCATGGCGGTCTTCACCTCGTCGAGCACCGACGGCTTGTGCGCGCGGATCGGCGAGGTGCGCCACATGGTGTCGATCTCGGCGAGCAGGCGGCGCTCGTTCTCGGCGAGCGTGGTGCCGCCGGGGCGCATGGTGTCGCGGTCGGCGATGAGGCCGGAGATGCGGCGCACGGCGCCGGAGACGGCGCGGCGGCGGGCCTCGGTGGGGTGCGCGGTGAGGACGGGGCGGAACTCGATCTCGCCCAGGCGGCGCAGCGCCTCGTCCCGGCCCACCTCCTCCGCGAGCTGCGTGAAGGCCTGCGGCAGGGAGTCCTCGATGACGACGTTCCCCGCGGCGTCGGACTCGCGGGCCCGCAGCACGCGGACGCGGTGGAACTCCTCCGCGAGGTTCGCCAGGTGGAAGTAGCAGGTGAAGGCACGCGCCACCTGCTCGGCGCGCTCCGGCGTGAAGCCGGCCACGACGTCGGCGGCCTCGGCCAGCGTCGCGCCGCCGTCGTCCGCCCCGTAGGCGCGGATGGTCAGGCCGCGGAGGCGCTCGACGTCGTCGAGCAGGTCCTGCCCGCCCGCCTCCTTGAGCACGGTGCCGAGCAGCCCGCCGAGGAGGCGGATGTCGTCGCGCAGAGGGTCGGGCATCTCGTGGCGTGCCACCACACGTTCGATCGAGCCGGTGGATCCCAGGTTCTCGCTCACGGGACCAGAGCGTAAGCCGTCTCGCCGTCCGGTCGCCGAGCCGTCCGGCTGGTGACCCTGCGCCGCGGCCCGCGACGTGGCCCCCCGTGTGACTCAGCCCACCCAGGACGGGTCGGCGAACAGCTCCTGGAGCTCGCTGACCAGGCGCGCCGTGTGGAAGCCGTCGGCCGCCGCGTGGTGGATCTGCACGGCGAGCGGCAGCAGCACCCGGCCCTCCCGCTCGACATAGCGACCGAGGGTGACGATCGGCGCCAGGTGGTCCCAGGCGTCGCGGATGTTCAGCGTGAACCCGGTGAACGACGCCCACGGCAGGCTGGACACGTCGAAGCTGTTCGGCGGCGGCGCGCCCTGCGGGAAGAGGTCGGCGGCCCGGGAGTGCTCGGTCAGGAGCGTCGCCGCGGTGTCGTGGAACGTGCCGAAGTCGGCGTCGTACGGCGCCCACACGCACGCGAACGTCTCGCGGGTGGCGTTGAACACGGTGAACGCCGGGTGCACGGTCGGCCAGACGGCGGGCGCGCCGTCGGCGTCGAGGCACATCCGGAACTCGTCGTGCCGGTTCACGACCGTCGCCAGCGCCCACACCTGCGCGACGTACGTCTTGCGCGACGACGCCCGCAGCGCCGCGGCGAACGCCGTGACGTCCAGGTCCACCGTCATCGCGTACGTGCACGGCGACGCCCGGTAGTGCTCGAAGTGCTGGCGGCGCGGCCACGTCGCCAAGTCGACGGGGACGGCCTCGACGGGCGCGGGGGTGGTCATGCGGCCATGCTCGCAGCCGTGCGACGCCGGACGGCAGGCCTTTTCGCGTCCCCTCCCCTCGCAGGCGTTCGCTACGGTTCCGGGGTGAGCGGCTACGACGGCGAGGACTTCTACTGCGACGTCGCCATCCCGCGGCGCGAACCGCTCGACGTCGTCTTCGAGGACGACGACGTCCTCGCGTACCACCACACCCGGCCGTTCTGGCCCGTACACGTGGTGGTCGTCCCGAAGCGGCACGTCGATTCCCTCCTCACCCTCGACGACCCCGCCCTGGCGCAGCACCTCCTGCGCGTGGTGCAGCGCACGGCGGAGGGCGTGCTGTCGGAGCACGGTGCGGCGAGCGTCATGACCAACCTCGGCGCCTACCAGGACTCCCGGCACCTGCACGTGCACGTGCGGTCCGGCGCGCCGCTCGCACGCACCCCCTGACCCTCCGCCTCGTCAGGACGACCCGACATCGGCGACGGATGGCGCCGCCGTCGACCCCCGCACGACGAGCGTGGTGGCGAGCTCCTCCCGCGGCGCGTCGCCTCCGGGCCCACCAGGCCCCTCGTCGCCCAGGCGCAGCAGCATCCGCAGCGCCGCCGCGCCCATCTGCGCGATGGGCTGCCGCACGGAGGTCAGGCCCGGCTGCGTCCACTCGCTCTCGGGCAGGTCGTCGAAGCCGACGACGCTCACGTCCTCGGGCACCCGGAGCCCGGCGGCCGCCGCGGCGTCGTAGAGCCCCAGCGCCATCCGGTCGGAGCACGCGAAGACCGCCGTCGGACGGTCCGGGCCGGCCAGCAGGTCCGCGGCCACGGCGGCGGCACCCGCCCGCGACCAGTCGCCATGCTCGACCGTGGGCCCGGGGTCGATGCCGGCCTCGGCCGTGGCCGAGCGGAACCCGTCGACCCGCGCCTGGCTGTAGAGGTGGGTGCGCCGCCCCGCGAGGACGGCGAGCCGGCGGTGCCCGAGGCCGAGGAGGTGCTCGGCGGCGGCGCGGCCGCCCGCCCAGTTGGTGGCACCGACGCTCGCGACGGTCCGGGGCGGCTGGGTCACCGGGTCGAGCAGGACGACGGGCACCCGCGCGGCGGCGAGGGTGGCGAGCTGCTCGCGCGTCGTGTCGACGAGCGCGATGACCGCCCCCCGCGAGCGGCGGGCGAGCAGGCGCGGGAGCCAGGCGTCGTCGGGCCGGCGCGCCACCGAGACGACGATGTCGAGGCCGGCCGCGGTGGCCGCCTCCTCGACGCCGCTGAGGGCGCGGTTGGCCCACGTGCCGTCGACGCCGCTGAGCACGAGATCCACCATCGGCGGCCGGTCCCCGCTCGGCGCGAGGCCGCGGCCCGCCCGACCGCGGTAGCCGAGCGCGCCGACGGCGGCCATGACGCGCTCGCGCGTCGCGGCGGAGACGTCGGAACGACCACGCAGCACCTTGGAGACCGTGGGGACGGTGGTGCCGGCGGCGGCGGCGACGTCGGCGAGGGTGGTGGGGCGGTCGTCGGACACACGGGGACGGTATCGACGAGCCAGAAGTTGCGCAACAATCGCCGGCCGATCGACAAGCCCGGCGCCTCTTGTCGCACCGTTGGCTGCATGGAAGACTCGTCCGGCACGTCATCGACCGCACACAAGTTGCGCAACACAGGAGTTGCCTCATGACAGACCCCACGCAGCGACGAGCCCTGGTCGTGCGGGGCGGGTGGGACGGCCACCAGCCCGTGGAGACCACCGACTCGTTCCTCCCGTTCCTCGCCGAGCACGACTACGACGTGCGGGTCGAGGACGAGACCACCGTGTACGCCGACGCCGCGTACATGGCCGGCGTGGACGTCGTCGTCCAGACCGTCACCATGAGCGCCATCGCCGACGACGAGCTGCGCGGCCTCACCGCCGCCGTCCGGGCCGGCACGGGGCTCGCGGGCTGGCACGGCGGGATCGCCGACTCCTTCCGGAGCAGCTCGGACTACCTGCATCTGGTGGGCGGGCAGTTCGCGACCCACCCCGCCAAGGCGCCGCGCGAGGAGCTGCCGGGCGACGGCACCGACTGCTTCGTCCGCCACACGATCGACATCGTGCCCGAGCGGGCCGACCACCCGATCGTCGCGGGGCTCTCCGACTTCGAGCTCACCACCGAGCAGTACTGGGTGCTGACCGACGAGTACAACGACGTGCTGGCCACCACCACCCTCGCGGCCCCCGACCACGAGCCGTGGCACCGGCCCGTGACCTGCCCCGCCGTCTGGACGCGGCAGTGGGGCGAGGGGCGCGTCTTCGTCTCCACGCCCGGCCACCGCCTCGACGTGGTGAACGACCCGAACGTCCGCACCATCATCTCCAGGGGCATCCTGTGGGCCAGCCGCTGAGGGTCGGCGTCGTCGGGGTCGGCGCGATCTCCGGTCAGTACCTGCGCACGATCGCGCGGCTCGGGTCGGAAGGGACCGGGGCCGTCGAGCTGGTCGCCGTCGCGGACCTCGACGCCGCCCGGGCGGCCGCCGTCGCCGCGGAGCAGGGCGTCCGCGCCCTCACCGTCGACGAGCTCGTCGCCGACCCCGAGGTCGACGTCGTGCTCAACCTGACGATCCCCGCCGCCCACGCCGACGTCGCCCTCCGGGCGATCGCGGCGGGCAAGGACGTGTACGGCGAGAAGCCGCTCGCCGCCACGACCGACGAGGCGCGCGCGATCGTCGAGGCCGGACGGGCCGCGGGCGTGCGCGTCGGCTGCGCCCCGGACACCGTGCTCGGCACGGGCGTGCAGACGGCGCGCCGGGCCGTGGACGACGGACTGGTCGGCACGCCCGTCGCGGCCACGGCGACCATGGTGACGCCCGGCCACGAGCTCTGGCACCCGAACCCCGACTTCTACTACCAGCCGGGCGGCGGCCCGCTGCTGGACATGGGCCCGTACTACGTCACGGCCCTCGTCACCCTGCTCGGCCCGGTGGAGTCCGTGGTCGGCGCCGCGAGCCGCACGCGTGCCGTGCGCACCATCGGGTCCGGGCCGCGCGCCGGCGAGGACGTCCCCGTCGACGTCGACACGCACGTCACCGGCGTGCTGCGGCACGAGTCCGGCGCCCTGTCGACCCTCGTCATGAGCTTCGACACCGTGGCGTCGCGCGCGTCGCGCATCGAGGTGCACGGGGACCGGGGTTCGCTCGTCGTCCCGGACCCGAACACCTTCGACGGGACCGTGGAGCTGCACCGCCTCGGCGGCACGTGGGAGGAGCTCCCCGCGAGCGCCGGCTACCGCGACGCCGGCCGCGGCTACGGGCTGGCCGACCTCGCCGCCACCCCGCCCGGCGCCACCGCGCGGGCGAACGGCGACCTGGCGTACCACGTGCTCGACGTCATGACGTCGCTGCTCGCCGCCGCCGACAAGGGGGCGTCCGTCGTCGTCGCCAGCTCCTGCGAGCGCCCCGCCCCGGTGCCCCTCCAGGACGCCCCGCAGGTCTGATCCTCGGCGGACCACCCGTCGGTCGGTGGGCCCGCGGCCGGACGACGGACGGAGCGACGAGCAGATGACGAGGGTGTACGCGGTCAGCGACGTGCACGGGTACCGCGACGTCCTGGTGCGGGCCCTGGCCGCCGAGGGGCTCACGGACGCCGACGGCCGGTGGGCCGGAGCGGACGCCCGGCTCTGGTTCCTCGGGGACTACGTGGACCGCGGGCCGGACGGCGTCGGCGTGATCGACCTGGTCCGGCGGCTCGTCGAGGAGTCCGAGGGCGCCGTCGGGGCGCTGCTGGGCAACCACGAGGTGCTGGCGCTGGGGATGCGGACGTTCGGGGCGACGCCGCCCCCCGGGCCGGGCGAGCCGGGGCGGAGCTTCGCCCGGTCGTGGGGCCGCAACGGCGGCCTCGCCACGGACCAGGCGGGCCTCACCGACGAGCACGTCGCGTGGTTGCGGGCCCTGCCTATGGCGGCGCAGGACGCCGGCGCGCTCCTGGTGCACTCCGACACCCTCGCCTACCTGGACTGGGGCCGGACGCTCGAGGACCTCGTCGCCGCCGGCCGGGAGCGCCTCGCGTCCGAGGACCTGGACGTGTGGTGGGAGACGTGGCGGCGGCTCACCTCCCGCGGCGCCTTCCGCGGGGAGAGCGGCCCGCAGGCCGCGCGCGAGCTGCTGGAGCACCTCGGCGGGGACCGGGTGGTGCACGGGCACAGCATCGTCGCCGAGATGCTCGGCGTCCCGTACACGGACGTCACCGAGCCGTTGACGTACGCCGACGGTCGCGCGCTCGCGATCGACGGCGGCATCTACGAGGGCGGGCCCTGCCTCGTCGCGCGGCTCGCCTGACCTCGGGGAGGCACTACGCCCGGTCGTCCGGCAGCTCGACCACGACCTTGCCCTTGGCGCGGCCCCGCTCCAGGTAGGCGAACGCGGCGGCGATGTCGGCGAACGGGAAGGTGCGGTCGACGACGGGCCGCACCTCGCCCCGGTCGACGAGGGCGGCCAGGGCGGCGAGGTCCGCGCCACTCGGGCGCATGAACAGGTAGCGGTAGCGGACGCCCGCGCGCCGGGCCCGGCGGCGGATCGCGGAGCTCGCCGCCCACAGCAGCGCCGCCTTGAGGGGGCCGGCGTCCAGGTCGACCCGCGCGGTCGTCGCGTCCGGGAGGCCGGCCACGGAGACGACCGTCCGCCCGGGCCGGACGACCGTGAACGCGTCCGTGAGGTCCTGGCCGCCGGTGAGGTCGAGGGCGCCGTCGTAGTCGTGCAGGACGTCGGCGAACCGCTCGCTGCGGTAGTCGATCACGCGCGCGGCGCCCAGCGAGCGCACCAGCTCCTCGCCGCGGACGGACGCCGTCGTCGTCACCTCGGCACCCAGCGCGCGGGCGACCTGGATCGCGAGGGTGCCGACGCCGCCCGCGCCGCCCGTGACGAGCACCCGGTCCCCCGGCGCCACCGCCAGCTCGTCGCGCAGCGCCTGCAGCGCGGTGACCCCGGCGAGGGGCAGCGACGCCGCCTCCACGAAGCCGAGCGAGGCGGGCATCGCCGCCACCAGGCTCTCCTGCACAGCGGCGTACGGCGCGAACGCCCCCAGCCGCCGCTTGTCCACCCGGGCGAACACCCGGTCCCCCACCGCGAACCGCGTCACGCCCGCGCCGACGGCCGCCACCTCGCCGGCGAGCTCGCTGCCCGCCACCAGCGGCAGCCGGAGCCGGGTGATGACCCGCAGGCCGCCGTCGCGCGTCTTGAAGTCGATCGGGTTCAGCCCCGCCGCCCGCACCCGGACCAGCACCTCGCCGGGCGCAGCCGCCGGGCGCGGCACCTCGCGCAGCTCCATCACGCCCGGGTGCCCGTAGCGTCGCAGCACGTATCCCCGCACCGTCGTCCCTCCGTCGTCGTGCCCCGATTCTCACCCGCCCGCGGTCAGGCGGGCATGCCGGACGGTGACGCGTGCCCGCTACCCTCCGGTGACGGAACGCGGAGGTCGCACGATGGTCGAGGACGCACCCGAGGTGTCTGCAGCACGCTGGACGCTGCGATGGGGTGGGCTCGTCCTGTTCTGGACGGGGCTCCTGGCGGTGACGTGGCAGCTCGGGCACCGCCTGCCGTCCTGGCTCGGCACGAGCATCGGCTCCGTCGTGGTGCTCGGCCTCCTGGGCACCGTCGGGAGTCTCGTGGAGTGGCTGGTCCGGCGGCGCAAGGCCCGGACGGCTCGATCCCGGCCGGCGTCGCCGAGCGCGGAGATCTAGCCGACCCGGACCCTCACGTACCCGACGGCGACGCCCGCGCCGGCGAGCGCGAACCCCGCCCACGCCCACCCAGGACCGGACAGCGGCCCGGCGAGCAGCGCGCCCACGACGGACGAGCCGACGACGCCGCCGACGGCGAGCGCCAGCCCGTTGACGCCGAACCGCGTGGCGACAGACGCCGCGGGCGCCCCGGCGGCGACGACGGCGCTCATCGCCGGCTGGAAGACCATCTGCCCGAGGGTGAACATCACCATCCCGACGACGAGGGACACGAGGCCCGGGCCGCCACCGAGCACGGCGATGCCCGTGCCCATCGTGGCGACGCCGAGAGCGAGGACGGCGGGCATCCGCAGCCGCGCCTGGAGCCACCGGGTGGCGGGCACGGTCAGGACGAGCACGAGGACGGCCGCCGCGGCGTACACCGCGCCGACCGCGGCGCTGCTGCCGAGCACGGCGTCCAGCCGCAGCGGCACGACGAGCTGCAGCTGCGTGAAGATCGCCCAGGCGCCGGCGTTGAGCAGGCAGAGGGCGACGAGCGCGCGGCGCGCCTCGCGCCGCATCGTGCCGGCGGCCGCCCCGTCCGTGCTGGCGCGCGCGGCCGGCGCGTCGGGGACGGTGCCGGGCTCGGCCGCCCGCCCGAGGCCGAACCAGGTGAGCGGGGCGGCCGCGAGGAACAGGCCGGCGGCCACCCAGCACACGACGTCGAACCCGGTGGCCACGAGCAGGCCGCCGAGCAGCGGCCCCACGACGAAGCCGGCGTTGCTCAGCGCCTCGCGCCGCGCGAAGACGTCGGGCCGCGCCCCACCGAGCCGCGCGTACGCGGCGTAGGAAGCGGGGTGGAAGAGGGCGCCGCCGAGCCCGACGGCGACCCCGGCCACGCCCACGGCCACCGGGGTGGTGGCGAGGGCGAGCGCGCCGAAGCCGGCGGCCCGCACGAGCACGCCGGCCACGATGGTGCGCCGCACGCCCCACCGGTCGGCGAGCAGTCCGGCGGGGAGCTGGAGGCCCTGCTGCGCGCCGGCGCGGATCCCCGCGAGCAGCCCGACGAGCGCCAGGCCGAAGCCCAGCCCGTCCGCCAGGTGCACGGCGAGCAGCGGCACCAGCACGTAGAAGCCCGTCGCCATGACGAACGTGTTTCCGTACAGGGCGAGCATCGCGCCGCGGGGCGGGGTGCGCCCGGCGGCGTCGTCGGGGGGCGTCACCGGGGGCCGAGCACCCCCGCGAGCGCCGCGAGCTTGCGGGGCATGTCGTACGCCGCGCCGCCCTCGTGCCCGTTGTACGGGAAGACCTCGATCTGCGCGGGGCCGCCGTAGCGGTGGTACGCCGCGAACACGGTGGACGGCGGGCAGATCTTGTCCATGAGCGCGACGGAGAACCAGCCGGGGCAGCGGGCGCGCGCGGCGAAGTTGGTGGCGTCGAAGTACGACAGCGTGCGCATCACGTCCTCGACCTCGAAGCGGTGCCCCTTGAGGTAGCGGGCGATCTCGGCGTACGGGCCCTCGTCGGTGATCTGCGACGCGCGGCGGTAGTGGCTGAGGAACGGCACGTCGGCGACCATCCCGGCGAGGTCGTCGCGCAGGCCGGCGACGGCGAGCGCGAGCCCGCCGCCCTGGCTGCCGCCGAGCACCGCGACCCGGGTCGGGTCCACCTCGGGCAGCGCCTTGACGGCGTCGACGGCGCGCACGGCGTCGGTGATCAGGCGCCGGTAGTAGTGCTTGGCCGGGTCCTCGATGCCGCGGGTGAGGAAGCCGGGCGACGACGACCCGTGGCCCTCGGGCGCGACGTCCGGGGTGTCGGCGGTCGTCTTGCCGCCGCCGCCCTGGCCGCGGTTGTCCATGACCAGGTGGGCGTACCCGGCCGCGGACCACGTGAGCCACTCCCACGGGACGCCGCGCCCGCCGTTGTACCCGATGTACTGGACGACGGCGGGCAGCGGCCCGCTGCGCTCGCGCGGCAGCAGCAGCCACGCCTTGACCGGCTGCCCGGCCCACCCGGAGAACGTCACGTCCCGCACCTCGACGGTGGCGAGCCCGGCGTCGAACGGCACCTGCTCCGGCTCCGTCGCGGCGGCCGCCGCGGCGTCGAGCGTCTGCTTCCAGAACGCGTCGAAGTCCGCGGGCTCCTCGGGCTCGGGCCGGTAGGCGCGCAGGTCGTCGAGGGGCTTGTCGAAGAAGGCCATGCGGGTGCTCCTGGTTCGTGGTGCGGGTGGGTCGGGCAGCAGGCGAACAGTCTCGGCGACGACGTCAGGGAGCGGAAGGCCCGACGTCGGACCGCTCGAGCGGCGTCCGGGTGACGGGGGCGAAGGACACTTCGTCGGCGCCGACGTCGGGGCGCATGTCGCGGGGCTGTCCGTCCATGTCCTCGGTGAGGAACGGGTACGAGCCGACCGCCGTGTTCATCGCCGGGCCGGGGCGCAGGCGCCACATGCCGCCGGAGCGCACCAGCAGCGGGTCGACGACGCGCACCTCGCGGGGAGCGGCGTCGATGCCGAGCGTCGCGTCGCCCATCGGCCACGCGACGTTGCCGGAGTAGGTGACGCCGGCGGGCTGCTTGAGCTCCTGGAACAGCGGGCCGGCCGAGCCGACGACGAGGTTGTCGGCCACCAGGGAGTCCACGGGCGGGAGCACGTAGTTGGCACCGACCTCGACGTTCGAGGTGTTGTCCACGAACGTGTTGTGCACGACCGTCGCGCGGTGCACCCGCCAGTGGGCCGACGTCGAGCCGGAGCCGTCCACGTCGCCGCCGTCGATCTGCAGCGCCGCCGTGTAGCCCGACCCCCGCAACCCCTCGAAGTAGTTGCCGAACACGAGCTGGTCGTCGCCGTACAGCCGCACGCCGCCCGTGCCGGGCTTGCCCTCCCCGAGGAAGACGTTGCCCTGCACCACGTTGCGGTCGCCGCGGCGGATGCTCACCACGCCCTGCGAGGCCCGGATCGTGTTGTAGCGGACGGTGTTGTCGTCGCTCTTGAGGGACACGATCTCGGCGTCGGCGTCGACGTTCTCGAAGAGGTTGTGCTCCACGACGGCGAACGAGCTGGAGTCCGAGACCGCCGAGACGCCGAGGCGCACGGCCTCCGCGCCGTTCACGGGCTGGGCCGGGCTGTCGGCGAAGAGGTTGTGGTCGATCCGGTCGTGCTGGGAGATCTGCGTGGCCCCGCCGAAGACGGAGACGTAGTTGCCCATCAGCGGCTTGTCGTGGAACGCGTTGTGGTCGATCCGGTTGAAGGCGCTGCCCTCGCCCGAGAGCTGCAGCCAGTGCCGCGACGACGTCGGGTCCACCGGCGGCTCGAAGCGCAGCGCGAGGTCGTTGCGGGTGAACCGCACGTGCGTCGAGGAGGTGGTCTTCAGCGTCGTCGCGTTCCGGAAGGTCAGCCCCCGCACGACGACGTGGCTGGACCGCGTGACCTCCAGCTGGCCGGCCGTCACGACCGCGCCGCCGAGGGTCGCCGCCTCGACGACGACGGGCGCCGCGGCGGTGCCCGCCTTGTCGGCCAGCTTCACCATCGTGTACTCGCCGTCGGCCAGCACGATGCGGTCGCCGGGCAGGGCGGCCTTGAACGCGGCCGCCAGCTCGGCGCTGGTGCTCACCGGCACGGTGCGCAGCGGCGCCGGCTCGGGGGCGTCGTCGGCCGGGTACCCCGCCGTCGTCCCGGCAGTGTCGGCCGTCGTCGACGCCTGGGTCGGCGCGGTCGGGACGACGTCGGCGACGGCGGGAGCCGCGGCGCCGCACGTCAGCCCGAGGGCGAGGGCCAGGTTGAGGGCCACGGGCTGCGCGAGGTGCTTGGTCTTCATGGTTCCTCCAGGTCGGGTCGGGCTGGTCAGACGAACGAGGCGGTGACGGTGGCGCCGGCCAGGCCGGCGGTGGCGGCGACGATGCGCCATCCCACGCCCTGCCGGGTCACCGTGACGCCCGGGTCGGCGGAGACGAACCGCAGGCCGGCGCGCTGGAGGTCGACGACCACCTGCTCGCGCGTCTGCGTGGGGTCGCTCAGTGCGACGGTCGTGGGGCGCGTCCACTCCGTGCTCCCCGACCCGGCCCCGGCCTCGTGCACGACGACGGACGCCGGGCCGTCCGCGTGCAGCGCCCCGCCCTCCCCCGGCACCCCGGCGCCGGTGGGGACCGACGCGGCGGCCCAGAAGTTGGCGGCGATGGTGCCGCCGAGGGCGACGGCGTGCGCGGCGTCGTCCTGCGCGAGGATCCGCAGCCCGGGCGCCGTGCCGCAGGCCTCGGCGAACGCACGGGTGGCGTCGGGGCCGGCGGCGGGAAGCATGACGTAGGCGTACGAGGCTCCGGCCGGCGCGGCACCGTGGTCGAGCCACGCGGTGACGTACGGGCGGGTCATCGGGGTGTCCGTGCCGTACTTGATGTTGATCTCGCGCCACGTGTGCGTGCGGTCCTCGCGCAGCGCGTGCAGCCGGGCGCCGCCGGGGAAGACGTAGCCCGACGTGCCGGACAGGTGGCACCACCGCACGTCGTCGAGCGTCGCCGACCAGCCGTTGCCGATCGGCTGAGCCACCCCGTCGACCACGAGCGCGGCGCCGTCGCGCACCTTGCGGTTCTCGACGACCGTCTCGACGCCGCCCGCCGCGGGCGCCGTGATGCCGGAGCCGACGCAGATCACGGCGTCGTCCACGAGGAACCAGCTCTTGAGCGCGCGCAGGTCGGAGCCGCGGGCGCGCAGGTCCTGCCCGTACGCGCCGACGGTGGCGCCGGGGACGGCGGCCCCGCCCACCCAGGTCGCGTCGCTCGTCTCGCGGAAGTTCGCGCTGTCCGCCAGGCGCGCGGTGTCGACGGTGGTGCCCGGCAGGCGGTACGGGTCGACGGTGGGCCAGTAGTCCTCGCTGTAGTGGCCCAGGTCGTCGGTGAACAGCAGCACCATGCCGTCGGACAGGTGCCAGCCGTGCAGGTTCTCGTTCTGGATGGACTCGTAGTTGTAGACGCGGCTCGAGTACGCGCTGACGCTCACCGCGAAGCCCGGCCGGCGGTGCATCATCTTGTCCATCGCCGGGTACTGCCGGTGCGCGACCAGCGCGCCGCGCGGGGTCGGGGCCGCGGCGAGCAGGGCGTTGGCGGCGACGACGGACGCGGGCGTCGTGGCGGCGAGGAAGTCGCGGTACGTGTCCTCGGCGATCCACTGCGCGACCAGCCCCGTCAGGGCGGTGGCCGTCGCCTCCGGCGCGGACGGGATGAGCCGCAGCGTGCCCTCGATGACGGTCTGCGCCGCCACGTGCCCCTGCTTGCTGGGGCGCGCGATCTCCCGCCCGCACACCGACGCGGCCATGTCGCCGCGCACGATGAGGGGGTCGAAGGCGTCGGTGACCCACGCGTAGACGTTCGCCAGCTGGGGGTCGGTGACCTGCCAGGGCGAGTCGCCCAGCAGGTGCAGCAGCGACGACAGCGTGCCCAGCAGCTCCTTGCCGTAGCCGCCGTTGTACGGGTGCTTCCAGTGCTGCAGGAACGAGCCGTCGCGGAAGAAGCCCTCCCCCGTGCCCTCGCCCTCGCCGGGCGCGCCGGCCGCGTCGTCGACGAAGGCCAGCACGCTGTTGGCGCCTCCGCCCTCGACGTCGCTCAGCGCATCGCGCACGCGGCCGAGCGCGGCCTCGTCGCCGTCCAGCGCCGCGCGGACGGCGACGACCGTCGCGATCCACACCCGGTTGGCGCCCGTGGCGATCTGCCGGTCCGCCCGCCACAGGTTGGGGTCGGGCGTGTAGTGGTCGATGGCGGCGGTGCTGCGGGCGAGCGCGTCGCCCAGGGGCTCGCGCAGCACGACCAGCGTGTCCGCGAGCGCCGACGCCGAGCCGATCTCCCAGTCCCAGTCGTTGTCGAAGCGCGCGATGCCGGGGCCGTACAGGTGGTCGTGCATCCAGGTGAGGCCGTCCGCGACGTCGGCGGCGACCGCCGGGTCGCCGGCCACCGAGGTGCCCGGCGTCGCCCAGGCCACCGCGATCGAGCGCAGCCGCTTGAACGTGGTCGTGACGTTCGTGGAGCGCGTCCAGTCCGTGACGTCCGGCCACAGCGCGGTGCGCCCCGCGGAGCGGTCGAGCGTCTTCAGGACCGTGGTGGCCGCGCGGTCGACCTTCTTCACGGCGGCCGCGACGTGCGCGTCCCCGAGGTCGAGGCCGGGACCGCCGGTCTGCAGCACCGCCCAGCGCTCCACCAGCTCGGCGGTGGTCGAGGCGGGCGTCGCCCGGGCGGGCAGGCTCAGCGCCGGCGCCAGCGCGGCGGCGCCCGCCAGGGTGCCGAGGCCGCGCAGCACGCTGCGGCGGCTCGGTCCGGCGGTGGTGCCCGGGCTGTCGGCGGGCATGCCGAAGGTGTCGATGTCCATCACGGTCCCTCTCGTCGTCGAGCAGGTGGGTGGAGCGCAGGGTGCGGTGGTGCGGTGGTGCCGCGGGAAGGATCAGCCCAGGAGGGCGCGGCGGGTCACGGCGGCGGCCATCGCCGCCGCGCCCGCGGGGGTGGGGTGCAGGCCGTCGCCGCTGTCGAAGGCGGGCGCCAGGCGCGCGGGGTCGGCCGGGTCGGCGAGCGCGGACGCCACGTCGGCGACGGCGTCGAAGGCGCTCGGGCCGCGGCCGGCCTCGGCCAGCAGCGTCGCGTTGACCACCCGGCGCTCCTCCTCGAGGGCGGGCGTCCAGCGCTGCCAGCCGCCGAACGGCGTGATCGTGGTGCCGACCACCCGCAGCCCTCGGTCGCGGGCGCGCAGCACGAGCTGGCGGTAGCCGGCCAGCAGCACGGCCGGGTCGAGCTGGCTGGGCGGCTGCTGCAGGTCGTTCACGCCGAGCACCACGAGCAGGGTGTCGACGCCGGGCAGCGCCAGCGCGTCGCGGTCGAGGCGGGCCTGGCCGCTCGGGCCGAAGCGCTCGTCGTCGAGCAGCACGCGGTTGCCGCTGATGCCGAGGTTCGCGACGCCGACGGCGCCGCCCCGGGCCGCGAGGCCGCGCGCGAGGTGGTCGGTGAGCCGCAGGTCGGCGTCGTCGGGTGTGCCCACGCCCTCGGTGATCGAGTCGCCCAGGACGGCGACGCCGGGCACGCCCGGCCGCTCGACGTCCACCCCCACGAGCAGCACGGCGGACCTCGTGACCTCCGCGCCGGCGAATCCAGGGCCCGCGTCGGCGGTGAGGTCGCCCGCGCCGACGTAGCCGGTCGCGTGGGTGTTGCGGTGGAAGCTCAGCGCCCCGGTGGGCCCGGGCAGGTGCACGCTCACGACGAGGTCGCCGCCGTCGGGCACGTCGAGGGACGCCGGGTCGCTGACGAGCGTCGCGCCCGCCGCGAGGAGCGCGCCCCGCTCGCCGCCGAAGGTGAGCGTCGTGACGGTGGCCGGGTCGACGCCCGCGCCCGCCCCCGAGAGCCCCGGGGCCCGGCGCGCGACCGTCATCGCGCCGACGCGGACCGGCGCGGCCGAGAACGTGCCGGCCAGCCGGACTCGTAGCGTCCCCGTGCGCCCGGGGCCGCCGGCCGTGCCCCGGGTGCCCGCGCTGAGCCGCAGCACGTGCCGCACCGTGCGGTCGGTGACCCCGCCGAGCACCAGCGGGTCGGTCGCGGTGGGGCGAGTGTGGGCGGTAGTCCACGACGGCACCCACGCCGTCGTCCGGGGCCCGCCCGAGGCGGCGGTGCCGGCCTCCGCGAGCGCCTCCGCCCCGGCGAGGGCGGTGGCGCGCGGCGCGAGGAGCAGCGCGCCGGTGGTGGCGAGCGCGCCGGTGAGCAGGGAGCGCCGGGCAACGACGCCCGGGCGGGGAAGGGCGTGTGCGGTGGTGCCGGTCATGCGTCGTCCTCCGTCTGGTCGAGGATCACGAGCCCCACCAGGACGGGGACGCTCGCGCACAGCAGCAGGGGGCCCGCGGGGATCACGAGCGAGAACACGGGCGTCGCGACCGCGGCGCCCAGCAGGGCGGTGCCGCGCGGCACCGAGGCGAACGCGAACCAGAGGGCGCCGGGCACCCAGGTCCGCACCGAACCGTCCGGCCGGGCGGCGGCGACCACCGCGAGCGCCAGGTGGTACGGCACGCTCGCGACGAGCAGGCCGAGCGCGAGCGTCACGAGCACGAGGGCGGCGGGCCCGGTGCGCCCGACGAGGAACGCCACGTCGACGGCGAGCAGCACGAGCCCCGCCGTCGACGCGACCGCGTGCCCGAGCAGCGGCCGCAGGTAGGCGCGGAACGCCCGGAACACGCCGGTGAACGTGCGCCCGTCGCCGTCCGAGCGCCAGGCGCGCAGGGCATGGCCGACGGCGGCGAGCGCCGGGAGCCACGTGACGACACCCAGGCACAGGATCGCGAACGCCGCGCCCGCCGCCACGGGGTGGGCCAGGTACTCCAGCCAGCCCATGAGCGTCTGCGACCAGCGGCGGGACCGGTCCAGTGCGGGCCTCGGGGGCGCGGCCGGGGCGGTCGTCATCGGACCGCCCCGCCGGGCAGGACGCCGGTGACCTCGACGTCCCCGTCGACGAGCACCCGACCGTCGACCTCGACGCGCGTGGCCCCGACGACCGCGACCCGGTCGCCCGCCACCAGCACCGCCCGCGCGAGGGCGCGCACGCCGCCGGCGTCGATCACGCCGTCCGGCCCGGCGAGGTGCACCCGCTCCCCGCCGCCCAGGTCCACCCCCACCTCCGTTGTGAGCGGGCGATTGGCCCCGTTCTCCGTCGAATCAGGGCCAATCGCCCGCTCACAG
>NZ_JBHWYY010000084.1:0-17803 GCF_042728595.1 Isoptericola sp. NPDC060185
TTTTTTTTTTATTTCTCTTTGGGTGTTGAGGGTTGTGGGTCTAATTACCGTGCCCACGCGGCGTTTTCGGCGTTCGGGGGAGGGGTGGGCAGGTTCAGCGGCGGCGCGATCGCGTGACGGTGAACTTCGGGTTCTGCGCGATGTGCACGGTGGGCCCGACGGCGCGGGTGAGCGCGTCGCGGTAGCGCAGCGCCGTGTTGAAGACGCACCACAGCTCCCCGCCCTGGCGCAGCGCCCGCCCCGCCGCGCGGAACATGCGGTGCGCGGCGTCGGTCCGTACGGCCGCGCGGTCGTGGAACGGCGGGTTGAGCAGGATCAGGTCGAGGCTCGCGGGCTCGAGGTCCTCGCCCGCGTCGCCGCGCAGGACGGCGACGCGCTCGCCCACGCCGTTGGCCGACGTCGTGGCCCGCGTCGAGGCGACCGCCGCGGCGGAGCGGTCGGTCGCGACCACCCGCGCCTCGGGGTAGCGGAGCGCGAGGACGGTGGCGAGGAGGCCGGTGCCGCTGCCCAGGTCGAGGGCGTCGTGCACGCGGTCGGCGGCGGGCCACTTCTCGGCCGTCGTGAGCAGGAAGCGGCTGCCCAGGTCGAGCGACGGTCCGGCGAACGTGCCGCCGTGCGCGGCGACGGTGATCCCGTCGGGTGCCGCACCCTCGGCGGAGGTGGCCGCGAGCAGCTCGGCGTCGCGCAGGACGGCGCGGACCGGGAAGCTGGGCGCGGCGTCGCGCGCCTCGGGCCGCACGCCCGACGCCACGAGCACCCGGGACTTCTGGCGCGCCAGGCTGGCGCGGACGTCGCCGAACGACGCGGCCAGCACCTCGTTCATCGAGCGGGTCATGTGCTTGACACGGCCGCCCGCGAGGACGGTGACGTCGTCCGCGGCGTGCCGGGCGATCGCCTCCGCGATCTCGGTGAGCTCCCCGAGCGACGGCGGGAGCTGCAGCAGCACCACGCGGGCGCCGTCGAGGAGGCCGGCCTCCAGGTGGTCGAAGGTCGTGATGCCGACCTCGTCCCGGTCGCCCCGGACGGCCGACATGAGCGGCTCGCGCACGTGGTGCTGCAGCGCGGCCTCGGCCGTGACGGAGTCCGTGGACGTGCGCACCGCGTCCGGGCCGAGGGTCAGGGCGCCGAGCGTGAGCGCGCCGAACCGGTCGCCGAGGACGACGACGTCGCCCGGCCCGGCCGCCGCCAGCAGCGGCGCGGCCTCGTCGAGCAGCAGACGGTCGGTGGCGTCGACGGCGACGGGGCCGTCGGCGCGGGAGCCGTCGTCGGGCCACGGGGTGAGGGACGCGAGGACGGTCGCGAGGCGCGCGGTGGCGTCGTCGGTCGTGGGCTCGTCCGGGGCGGAGGGGTCGGGGGTGTGCACGTGCCCAGTCTCCCCGACGCGCGCGTCGTGGCGCCGCCGGAGCGGTGCGGGGTGCCCAGGCTCACAACGGCACGTTGTGCCACTCAGGCGTATCCTGTCAGGAAGAGGGTCTGCGACGGCGCCCGTCGGGCGCGGTGGGCCGACAGGAGTGCAGGAGGAGTCATGGGACAGCTGGACGGACGCACCGTCGTCATCACCGGTGGTGCGCGGGGCCTCGGGGCCGAGGCGGCGCGCCAGGTCGTCGCGGCCGGCGGCAACGCCGTCATCACGGACGTGCTCGAGGACGAGGGGCGCGCGACGGCCGCGGAGCTCGGCGACCGGGCGCTGTTCGTGCGCCACGACGTCACCTCGGCCGAGGGGTGGGCCGACGTCGTGCGCGCCGCCGTCGAGCGGTTCGGCGGCGTGGACGGCCTGGTGAACAACGCGGGCGTCTCCACTGGCGCGCCGATCATGGACGAGCCGGCCGACCACTTCCGCCGGGTGCTCGAGATCAACCTCACCGGCGTCTTCCTCGGCATGCAGGCCGTGGTGCCCGCCATGCGCGAGCGCGGCCAGGGGTCGATCGTCAACATCTCGTCCGCCGCGGGCCTCATGGGCCTGGCGCTGACCGCCGGCTACGGCGCGTCGAAGTGGGGCGTGCGCGGCCTGACGAAGGTGGCCGCCGTCGAGCTCGGCACCGAGAAGATCCGCGTCAACTCCGTGCACCCGGGCATGACGTACACGCCGATGACCGCCGAGGTGGGCATCCAGCAGGGCGAGGGCAACTACCCCAACACGCCGATGGGTCGCGTGGGCGAGGCGCCGGAGATCGCGTCGGCGGTCGTCTTCCTGCTCTCCGACGCCGCGTCGTACATGACGGGCGCGGAGCTCGCCGTCGACGGCGGCTGGACCGCCGGCCCCACGGTGAAGTACGTCATGGGTCAGTGACCCGGACGCGGGGAGGGGGTCAGCGGGAGCGGCGCTCCGCGCGCGCGGCCTTCTCGGCCTTCTTCGCGGCCTCGGCCGCGACGCGGTCCTCCTCCTCGCGCACCTTGGCCGCGGTCTCGCGCTCGGCGACGAGCCAGGCGGGCGGGTCCTGCCGCAGCTCGTCGATCTGCTCGGTGGTCAGCGGCTCGGTGACGCCGCCGCGCGCGAGGCCGGCGATGGAGACGCCGAGGCGGCCGGCGACGACGGGTCGCGGGTGCGGGCCCTGGCGGCGCAGCTCGTCGAGCCAGGCCGGCGGGTTCTTCTCGAGCTCCTCGAGCTCGGCGCGCGTGATGCCGTGCTCCTGGAACTCGGGCGGCGTGGCGGGCAGGTACACCCCGAGCTTCTTCGCCGCGTTCGTCGGCTTGAGGACCTGCTGGGAGAAGGGGGTTCCGGCCATGGGGTCCAGCGTAGTCGCGGCGGACGTTACGGCACGCCCACGTAGCCTGGACCCGTGACCGACCAGCCGGGCGAGGACCTCGACGACGCCTTCGACGACGCCACCGACGACGCCATCGAGGAGATGCCCGACGACGGGCGGCCCACCTTCCGCCTCGGGTACGTGCCGGGTGCGACCCCCGGCCGCTGGGCCGGCACCTGGCGCGACCGCCTCCCCGACGTCCGCCTGGAGCTGGTGCAGGTCACTGCCGCCGACGCTCCCGCCGCGCTGGCCGAGCGGCGCGTCGACGCGGCCGTCCTGCGCCTGCCGGTGGACGGCGGCGTGCTGCACGCGATCCCCCTGTACACGGAGCTGCCGGTCGTCGTCGTGTCCCGCGACCACCTGCTCGCCGCGACCACCGACGAGGAGGCCGTGACGGCGGACGACCTCGCCGACGACGTCGTGTGGCTGGCCGCCGACGACGTCCTCTACCCGGGCGACGCCGACGCTCCCGGCCACAGGCCCGCGCCCTACGACGACGGCGCGGGCGACACCGTCGAGCCGGAGCGTCCCGCCACTGCGGCGGACGTGATCGCGCTGGTGGCCAGCGGCGTCGGCGTCACCGTCGTGCCGATGTCGCTGGCGCGCCTGCACCGCCGCAAGGACGTCACGTACCGGGTGCTCGACGGCGGCCCCGGCGCGCCCGTGGGCCTGGCGTGGCTGGTCGACGGGCTGTCCGACGACGAGCGTGAGCTCGTCGAGGAGATGATCGGCATCGTGCGCGGCCGCACCGTGAACAGCTCGCGGGGGAGGGCCGGGCGCGAGCGCGCGGAGGCGGCCGAGCCCGCCCGCGACGGCGCGGACGCACGGCGTGGAGCCGGGCGGCGCGACGGCGGCCGGGGCGACTCGCGCGGGGGCGGTCAGCCCGGTGCACGGCGGCCGCGGGGCGGCGGGAAGCCGGGTCGCGGCCGCCCGCGCGGAGGCCGCGGGAAGCGCTGACGACGGGTATGTCGCACCCGGGCGACTCGTCCGGAAATTTCACCCTTCCCCGGGCACTTCGGACTCGCTAGCATTCCGGCGCGGCCGGAGGCCGCGTTTCCTGCCGTCGCGGTCGATCCCGCCTGCCCCTGGAGTTTTCGTGCGCACACCCGCCGTCCTCGGAGCCTCGCTCCTCCTGCTCGCCTCGCTGGCCGCCGCCGGGCCCGCCGTCGCCGGAGAGCGGGTGCCGTGGGAGGGGCCGGGCGACTCCCGCACCGGGTCGGAGTGGGACGGTGGTTCGGCGACCTGGGAGGGCACCACCTACAGCTGGCCGGAGAACACGCGGTCGTGGGACGACGACACGTGCCCGGACATGGACGTGAAGAAGACGAACACCTCGGGTGACCCCGAGACCCTCGAGATCGTCGCCCCCGAGGGCAAGCTCATCTCGGCGTACTGCATCAAGTCGGCGTCGGCCAAGCAGGGCGAGGGCCCCAAGATCGTCACGCTCGATGAGCCGGTCGCGACGCTCACCATCGCCTACCCGACGGTCAACGGCGGCGGCAAGAGCATCTGCCGCGGGATCAGCCACTATGCCGTGGCGTACGTGGACGTGACGACGCCCACCGAGACCACCCCGCCGACCGACGAGGAGACGACCCCGCCCGCCGAGGAGACCACCCCGCCGGCCGAGGAGACGACGCCGCCGACGGATGAGGAGACGACTCCGCCGGCCGAGCCGACGCCGCCGACGGATGAGGAGACCACCCCGCCGGCCGAGCCGACGCCGTCGGACACGCCGTCCACCCTGCCCACCGCGCCGACCGACGGCTCGACCCCGGGCATGGGCGGCGCGGACTACGAGGACGAGGGCACCGTCGTCGACGACGCCGCCGCGACCGGTGACGAGGTCGTCGGCGCGCCGCAGGAGCAGGCGGAGGCCACCGCGGCGCCGGAGTCGCTGCCGGTCACGGGCGCGCAGGTGCTCGGGATGGCGATGGCCGCCGTCGCGCTGCTCGGCGCGGGTGTGGGCGCGATGATCTGGGTCCGCCAGCGCCGCGCGAGCTGACGCTCGACCGCTGACGACCGCCGGCTCAGCCGGCTGCTTTCCCGACGACCGCCGCCAGGGCGCGCACGGTGTCCACCGTGTCCGCCTCGGCGGCGGTCTTGTCGTCCCGGTAGCGCACGACGCGGGCGAACCGGAGGGCCATGCCGCCGGGGTAACGGCTGGAGCGCTGCACGCCGTCGAACGCGATCTCCACCACCTGCTCGGGGCGCACGTGCACGACGTACTCCGACCCGTCGGCCGGCGAGGTCGCGAGCTCGGTGAACCGCTCGGTCTGCCAGGTGAGCATCTGGTCGGTCATGCCCTTGAACGTCTTTCCGAGCATGACGAAGCCGCCGGTGCCGGGGTCGCGGGCGCCGAGGTGGATGTTGGAGAGTCGGCCCTGGCGGCGTCCGGAGCCCCACTCGACGGCGAGGACGACGAGGTCGAGGGTGTGCCGCGGCTTCACCTTGACCCACCCGGCGCCGCGGCGACCGGCCGCGTACGGGGCGGCGAGGTCCTTGAGGACGAGGCCCTCCTGGCCGGCGGCGACGGTGTCGGCGAAGAAGCGCTCCACCTCGCCGACGTCGGCGGAGACCAGGCGCGGCACCACGACCTCGGGCGGGAGCACGCGGTCGAGCACGTCGAGCCGTTCGGCGGCGGGCGCGTCGATGAGGTCGGTGCCGTCGTGGTGCAGCACGTCGAAGAACCGCACGCTGAGCGGCACGGCGGCGCTGCCCGCTTCGGCGTCGTGGCTGCCGGTGCGGGCCGCGGTCTCCTGGAACGGGCGCGGCCGGCCCGCGTCGTCGAGGGCAAGGGCCTCGCCGTCCAGCACCACGGTCTCCACGTCGAGCGACCGCGCCACGGCCACGACCTCGGGCAGGCGCTCGGTGACGTCGTCGAGCGACCGCGTGAACACGACGACCTCGTCGCCGCGGCGGTGCACCTGCACGCGGATGCCGTCGAGCTTGGTGTCGGCGGCGACGGTGGCGCCGTCGAACTTCTCGAGCGCGGCCGCGACGTCGGGCGCGGACGCCGCGAGCATGGGCCGCACGGGGCGGCCGGGTTCGAGGCGGAACGCCTCCAGGGCGGGGGCGCCGCCGTCGAGCGCGGCCCGGGCGATCGGCCCGGTGAGGGCGCTGAACATGGCGGCGCGGCGCACCGTCGGCAGGGGCACGTCGGCGGCGGCGGCGATCGCGTCGAGCAGCAGCGAGTCGAGCGCGCCCTGTCGCAGCTCGCCCAGCACGAGGCGCCGCACGAAGTCCTGCTCGGCCTCGGTGGCGCGGCCGAACAGGTCGTCGACCGCGGCCCGGCGCGCGGCCTGCGAGCCGGCGCCCGCGAGCCGCTCGAGCCGGCCGAGGGCGGCGTCGACGTCGGCGGGGCTCAGGGACGGCTCGGCGGCGGGGGAGGGCAGGCTGCCCAGCGTGCGCCAGCCCAGGCCCGTGCGGCGCTGCCGGGGGCGGCCGGAGAGGAACGCCGCCACGACCTCGACCTCGTCGCCCGGCTCGGCGGCGCGCAGCGCGTCCGCGAGCAGCTCGCGCTTGCGCAGCCGCGAGCGTGTCGCGGCGACGGCGGCGTGCGTGGCGACCAGCTCGGCGAGCAGCACCCGACGATCGTCGCACCCGCCCCCGACGGTGTCGCGGTGCGTGCCTCAGAGCTCCTCGTAGACCGCCGGGTCCTGGTCGTTGGTGCGCCCGTCGGGGCGGCCGAGGCCGGTGATGCGGTCCATCTCGTCCGCCGTGAGCTCGAAGGAGAACAGGTCGAGGTTGTCGGCCTGGCGCGCCGGGCTCGACGCCTTGGGGATCGGCACGACACCGAGCTGCACGTGCCAGCGCAGGATGGCGCGGGCGGGGGAGTCGCCGTGCGCGGCGGCCACCTCGGCGATCACCGGGTCGGACAGCAACGCGCTGGCCCGGCCGATCGGGCTCCACGCCTCGGTGACGACGCCGCGCGCGGCGTCGGCGGCCCGCTGGGCGGCCTGCGGGAAGTACGGGTGCAGCTCGACCTGGTTCACCACGGGGGTCACGCCGGTGGCCTCGATGACGGCGTCGAGGTGCTCGGGCAGGAAGTTCGACACCCCGACGTGCCGGACCAGGCCGCGTTCGCGACAGTCGACGAGCGCCTGGAACGCCTCGACGTACTTCCCGATGCGCGGGTTGGGCCAGTGGACGAGGTACAGGTCGAGGTGGTCGAGCCCGCTGCGGTAGACCGACTCCTCGACCGTGGCGACGGCGTCGTCGTAGGCGTGCCGGCGGCCGGGGAGCTTCGAGGTGATCAGCAGGTCCTCGCGGGCCACGGACGACGCGCGGACGGCGCGGCCGACCGTGCCCTCGTTCTCGTAGCTGAACGCGGAGTCGATCAGGCGGTAGCCCGCGTCGATCGCGCGGGCGATCGTGTCGGCGCCGGCCGAGCCCTTGAGCTTGTAGGTGCCGAAGCCGACCGCGGGGACGGCGGTGCCGTCGGCGGCCGCACGGGTGGGGACCTCGGGCGGGGTGGGGTGCTCGCTCATGCCTCCCATTCCACACCCGCTGCGCCGCCGGTCGTCCAGCCGCCGCCCTAGGGTGGCGCCGTGATCACGGTGCCGCCCTCGTTCCGCGCGATGCCGCGCTGGCGGCACGACGACGCCGGTGCGGTTGGCTCGACGACCTGCCCTCGCGGGTGGCCGCGCGGTGCGCGGCCTGGGGCCTCGCGGTCGACGGCGAGCCGGCGCACGGCTCGAACGCGCTGGTCGTGCCGGTGGCCCGCGGCGGCGAGCCGCTGGCCCCGCGGCTGACGCCGCCCGGGGACGACGTCGGGGCGGAGGTGCGCGCGCTGCGGGTGTGGGCCGGCCGCGGCACGGTGCTGCTGGTCGACGCCGACGAGGACGAGGGCGCCACGCTCCTGGAGCGGCTCGACGGCGGCCGGTCGCTGGCGGGCGAGCCCCTGGACGCCGCGCTCGAGGTGCTCGCGGGGCTCACCCGGACGCTCGCCGTGCCCGCCCCCGGCGACGCGCCGTCGACGGCGGGGATCGCCGCGGGGATGACGGCGTCGTTCCCGCGCGAGTGGGCGGCGCTGGGCGAGCCGCTCCCGGCGCGGCAGCTCGACGTCGCGACCGCGCTGGCCGCCGAGCGCGCCGGCGTCGACCTTCGCCGTCGACGGCGACCTGCACCACGAGCAGGTGCTGGCCGGCACACATGCGCCGTGGCTCGTCGTCGACCCCGTGATGTGGCGCGGGGAACCGGAGGCCGACCTCGGCCGTGTGCTGTGGACGCGCCTCGACGAGCTGCCCACCGAGGCTGCGGTCGTCGCGGCGTTCGACCGGTTCGTGCGCGTCGCCGACGTCCCGCGCGACCGGGCGCGCGCCTGGGTGGTGCTGCGCGCGACGTCGTACCTGCTGTGGGGCCTGGCGCGCGGGCTCACCGAGGACCCGGTGCGCTGCCGCCGCCTGCTCGACGGGTTCGCCTGAGCCCGCTGGTCACCGCGAGCGCGCGTGCCGACGGCCGGCCACGGCGCGCCGGGTGACGACCGCGTGCGCGACGTACCAGGCGAGCGCGACGCCGGCCAGCACGATCACGACCGACTGGTAGCGGCCCATGACGCCCTCCACGGCGTGCCACTGCTCGCCAAGCAGGTACCCGACCAGCACGAGGACGGCGTTCCAGACGAGGCTGCCGACCGCCGTGAGCGTCACGAACCGGCCCAGCCGCATCCGCTCGACGCCGGCGGGGACCGAGATCAGGCTCCGCACGATGGGAATCAGCCGGCCGATCAGGACGGCGCGCGCGCCGTGCCGGGCGAACCAGACCTCGGCGGTGTCGAGGTCCTCGACGCGGACCAGGGGCATGCGGTCGACGACGCGCCGCAGCCGGTCCCGGCCGATCGCCGCGCCGACGAGGTAGAGGGCGAGCGCGCCGACGACGGACCCGGCGGTGGTCCACAGGACCACGGGGAGCAGCCCGAGCGTGCCCTGGCTCGCGGTGAACCCGGCGAGCGGCAGGATCACCTCGCTGGGGATGGGCGGGAAGAGGTTCTCGAGGGCGACGGCGAGGCCCGCGCCCGGTGCGCCGAGCGACTCCATGAGGCCCACCGCCCAGTCGGTGAGGCGGGAGACGATCCCGGGGGCGTCCGCCGTCGTGGTCGTCGTGAGGGGGGCTGCCGTGGTGGCCGTCGCGAGGAGTGCTGTGCTCATGCCGTCGACGCTACGAACGCCACCGCTGCCGCCACGGCGCGGCTTCGCGCACGGTTCGGGGCGGGGAACCGCAGGTCAGGGGTGCGGTTCACCGCAGTACGGCGCCCGCGACCCGTGGCTAGGGTTGCCGCGTGGCCATCCGCAGCTCCGTCTTCAGCGTGACGTACGGGGTCGTGCTCGGGGCGTGCCTCGTCCCGCTCGACGCCGCTGCCCTGGCCGCGGCCGGCGCCTGGTCGTTCGCGGGCCGGGTCGTCCCGGGCGCCCGGGCGCGGCGTGACCGCGTGCTCGCGGCGGCGGTGGCGGTGCACACCCGGCGGCTCGAGCGGTGGCTTGGCCGCCCCGCCGGCGCCCCCACGGCGACCGACCGGCGCGCGCGATACCTGGCGGTGCGCCTCGTCGTCGGCCTCACCGGCTTGGGCGTCCTCCTGCTGCTCGCGTACGGGGTGCTGGCCGCGGTGCTGATGGTCGGGTCGTGGGCGTTCGGCCTGCGCGTGCCGGCGGTGACCAACGACGAGGGCGAGCCCACGACCGGGATCACCATCCTGTCGGCGGCGGTACCCGGGGTGCTGCTGCTCTACCTCGCGGTGATGGGGCTGGTCGGCACCGCGGCGCTCGAGCGTGCCGCCGCCGCGCGCTACCTCGGCCACGAGGACCCCGCCGAGCTGGTGTCCCGCATCGAGTCCCTGGTCGCGTCTCGCGCCGGGATCGTCGCGGCGGTCGAGGCGGAGCGCCGCCGGGTGGAGCGTGACCTGCACGACGGCGCGCAGCAGCACGTGGTCGCGCTGGGGATGCTCGTCGACCGCAGTCGCCGGGCCACCGACGACGCCGCGCGCGACGCCCTGCTCGCGCAGGCCGCCGACGAGACCGAGCGCCTGCTGACGGCGGTGCGCGACGTGGCGTGGAGCGTGCACCCCACGGCTCTCGACACCCAGGGCCTGCGCCCGGCGCTCGGGCGCCTGGCCACGCGGTCCGTGCCGCCGGCGACCCTGGACTACCGCGTGCCGGGTCGGGTTCCGCCGCCCGTCGAGGCGTGCGTGTACTACGTCGTCGCCGAGGCGCTCACCAACGTGGGGAAGCACGCACGGGCGTCTCGCGTGGACGTGGCCGTCGAGCCGTCCGACGGCGCGGTGGTCGTGACGGTCGAGGACGACGGCGTGGGCGGCGCCGGGCTGGGCGGAGGCCGCGGTCTGGCGGGGCTCGCCGCGCGCGCTGGCTCGCTGGGCGGCGTCCTCGACGTGCGCAGCCCGGCCGGCGGGCCGACGGTGGTGCGGGCGGTGCTGCCGTGCGCGTGACGATCGCGGAGGACTCGGCGCTGCTGCGCGAGGGGCTTCGGGCGCTGCTGACCGACGAGGGCATCACGGTGGACGCCGCCGTCGGCGACGCCGCGGAGCTCCTCGCGCTGCTGGGCGCGCGCACGCCCCCGGACGTCGTCGTGGTGGACGTGCGCATGCCGCCCACGCACACCGACGAGGGCATCCGGGCCGCCCTCGAGATCCGGCGCCGCTGGCCCGGGGTGGCGGTGCTCGTGCTGTCGCAGTACGTGGAGAGCGGCTCTGCGCGCGAGCTGGTGACCGGTGGGGGAGCGGGGGTCGGGTACCTGCTCAAGGACCGCGTCATGCGGGTCGCGGAGCTGTTGGACGCGCTGCACCGGGTGGCCCGCGGGGACTTCGTCGTCGACCCCGAGGTGGTGCTCCAACTGTTCGCCGACTCGAGGCGGGCGGACCCGCTCGCGCGGCTGACCCCGCGCGAGCGGGACGTGCTCGGCCTCATGGCGGAGGGCCGCACGAACGCCGGGATCGCGTCCGCGCTGCACCTGTCGCTCTCGGCGGTCGAGAAGCACGGCAACGCCATCTTTACCAAGCTCGGGCTCGACGCCTCCGACGGCTACAGCCGCCGTGTGCTCGCGGTGCTGCAGTACCTGCAGGACTGACCGGCCGGAGGCGGGGTGCGCCTCCGGCCGGAGGGGGTCACGCGGCGTCGGGGTAGGGCACGCCCGTCGTCGCGTGGCAGCGGTAGCCGTTCGGGTTCTTGTCGAGGTACTCCTGGTGGTAGTCCTCCGCGTAGTAGAACGGGCCGGCCTCGACGGCCGGTCGCAGCTCGGTGGTGATCGGGTCGTAGCCCTTCGCCGCGAGCACCGCGGAGTACCGTTCCGCCGTCTCGCGCACCGCCTGCTCCTGCTCCGGCGTGGTCCAGTAGACCGCCGAGCGGTACTGGGTGCCGACGTCGTTGCCCTGCCGGTACCCCTGCGTCGGGTCGTGCCGCTCCCAGAAGATCTTGAGCAGCTCGGCCTCGGAGACCTTCGCGGGGTCGTAGGCCACGAGCGTCGTCTCGGTGTGCCCGGTGCGCGCCGTGCACACCTCCTCGTACGTCGGGTTCGGCGTCGTGCCGCCCATGTACCCGACGGCCGTGCTCACCACTCCGGGCACCTGCCAGTAGATCTCCTCGGCGCCCCAGAAACAGCCCATCGCCAGGTACAGCACGCGCGTGCCCTCGGGCCACGGTCCCACGATCGAGGTGCCGAGCACCGTGTGCGGGCGGGCGGCGGGCAGCACGGGCGACTCGCGCCCGGGCAGGGCGTCCTCCGGCGCCACCATCGTGGTCTTGCCGGAGCGGCCGAGCAGCTGGTCGAAGATCGAGTTCATCGCGTTACCTCCATGGACCTGCATAGCCCTTCATTCCGATCCCGGGGTCCCCCCGGGGCCGTGGGACGCTCGCGTCCCGGTAGGCGCAACGACGCCGCGGGGACAGGTGTTCCCCGGTGCGGCCGTGGTCACGCCGCGGGGGTGGCGGCGACGAGGGCCGGCAGGTCGAGCTGCTCCAGCTGGAGCGCCATCCACGGGCTGAACGCCCAGGGCGCCGACCGCACGGCGAGCACCAGGTCCTGCGCGTCGACCCAGCGCAGGTCCATCACCTCGTCCGGGTGCGGCGCGGGGACGTCGGCCGTGCGGGTCGCGAAGACGGGGCAGATCTCGTTCTCCACGACCCCGGCGGCGTCCGTCGCGCGGTAGCGGAAGTCGGGCAGCACCGCCCGCGGCTCGGCGATCGTCAGGCCGAGCTCGTGCCGGGCGTACCGGCGCACCGCGGCGGCCGGGTCCTCCCCGGGCCGCGGGTGGCCGCAGAAGGAGTTGGTCCACACCCCGGGCCAGGTCCGCTTCGACAGCGCCCGCCGGGTGACCAGCACGCGGCCCCCGTCGTCGACGACGTAGCAGGAGAACGCCAGGTGCAGCGGCGTCGCGGAGGAGTGGACGCTCGCGCGCGGCGCCGTGCCCACGGGGCGGCCCTCGTCGTCGGTGAGCACGACCAGGTCGTCGGTCGGTGCGGCGGAACCGGTCGTCGTCATGGCGTCTCCCTGGGACGTGCGGCGCGGGTCGTCGGTGCGGTCACGACGGACCCAGCCTACGGGTGTTCCCCGCGCCCGACGGTGGGCGGGGCGCTACCGTCCCGGCATGGCTGACCCCCGACCTGACCTGCCCGAACAGCTCGTGCTGCCCGACCCCGCGGCGTGGCGGGCGTGGCTGGACGAGCACGAGGACTCGTGCCCCGACGGCGCGTGGCTGGTGCTCGCGAAGAAGGGCCGCCCGGCGCCCACGACGCTCACCCACGCGACCGCGCTGGAGGAGGCGCTGTGCAGCGGCTGGATCGACGCGCAGATGCGCAGCCTGGGCGCCGACACGATGCTGCAGCGGTTCTGCCCGCGGCGCCCGCGCAGCCGGTGGTCGGTGCGCAACCAGGAGATCGTCGCGCGCCTCACCGACGAGGGGCGGATGCGCCCGCGGGGCCAGGCGGAGATCGACGCGGCCCGGGCCGACGGGCGCTGGGAGGCCGCGTACCACGGCTCCGCCCGTGCCGAGGTGCCCGAGGACCTCGCCGCGGCGATCGCGGCCAGCCCCGCTGCGGCGGCGATGTTCGAGGTGCTCACGTCGAGAGCCGGTACGCGATCCTGCACCGCCTGGGAGCCCTCAAGACGGCGGAGGCGCGCGAGCGCAACGTCGCGAAGTACGTCGCGATGCTCGAGCGCGGCGAGTCGGTCTACCCGCAGAAGCGCCGTCCGGGCGCCTGACGCCGGGCCCCCGGGGCGCACGACGTGTGGACGCGGGGTGAAGATCGGGGTCACGACGGCGGACGCCCGGACGTGCCCTCGCGCGACCTTCCCGCATGCCACCTAGGGTTTCCGCGTGAGCTCGGAACGTACCTCCCCCTCCGGCGCGGACGCCGTCCCGCAGAGCATCCGTGCCGCGGCCTCCTGGTCGTGGCGCCTCCTCCTGATCGCCGCGGCGGTGGCCGCCTTCCTGTGGCTGCTGGCCGCGCTGAAGACGATCGTCGTGCCGGTCGCCATCGCCCTGCTCGTGACGATCCTGCTCGCGCCGGTGCGCCGCGCCCTCCAGCGGTGGGGGCTGGGCAAGGGGATCGCGACCGCGGTGTCCATCGTGGGGCTGATCGTGCTGGTCGGTGCGCTGATCACGCTGGCGGGGACGTCGATCGTCGGGGGGTTCCAGGACCTGGCGGACCAGGCGGTCGCCGGCTTCGAGCAGTTCACGAAGTGGCTCGCGGAGGGCCCGCTGCAGCTCGACGCGGAGCAGCTGTCGAAGTACGGGCAGCAGCTGCAGAGCTCGATCGTCGAGAGCTCGGGCCTCGTCTCCGGGGCGCTCGGCGCCGCGACCACGGTCGGGCACGTCCTGGTGGGCGCGCTGATCGCCCTGTTCTGCACGATCTTCTTCCTGCTCGACGGACGCACCATCTGGACCTGGCTGGTCAACCTGCTGCCCGTGCGGGCCCGCGAGCCCGTGCACCAGGCGGGTCGCCGGGGCCTGGTCACCCTGTCGGCGTACGTGCGCACCCAGATCCTGGTGGCGTTCGTCGACGCGGTCGGCATCGGCATCGGCTCGGCGTTCTTCGTCCCGGCGCTCGCGCTGCCGATCGGCATCCTGGTCTTCATCGGCTCGTTCGTGCCGATCATCGGCGCGATCGTCACGGGCGCCATCGCCACCGCCGTCGTGCTGGTCGCCAACGGGTGGGTCGCGGCGCTCGTCATGCTCGGCATCGTGCTGCTGGTGCAGCAGGCCGAGAGCCACATCCTGCAGCCGTTCCTCATGGGCCACGCGGTGTCGCTGCACCCGGTGGCCGTGGTGCTCGTGGTGGCGGCCGGGAGCCTCGCCGCCGGCATCGTCGGCGCCCTGTTCGCCGTCCCGCTCGCGGCCGTGCTCAACACGGTCCTGCTGTATCTGCACGGGCACGACAAGTTCCCCGAGCTGGGCCACGAGGACCACGTGCCGCTGCTGCGCAGGCGGCCTCAGCTGCCCGGTACCCTGCTCTGGTCGGGACGGGGGTCGTCGCAGGACGCGGCGGCCGCGGGCGGCGCGTCGGACGGCACCAGCGACCTGCCCGACGGCCCTGCCTCGCCCGACGCGGGCCCGGCAGGAGAGAACAGGTAAGTGGCACAGCACCCCCCGATCGACCGTGTGACCCTCGACGACGTCCGCACCGCCGCGGCGCTGCTCGACGGCGTCATCACCCGCACCCCGGTGCAGGCGTTCCGCGCGATGACCGAGGTCGCGGGCGCGCCCGTCGTCCTCAAGTGCGAGAACCTGCAGCGCGCCGGTTCCTTCAAGATCCGCGGCGCGTACACGCGCCTGAGCCGGATGTCGGACGAGGAGAAGGCGCGCGGCGTCGTCGCGGCCAGCGCCGGCAACCACGCCCAGGGCGTGGCGCTCGCGGCCCAGATGCTCGGCATCCACGCCATCGTCTACATGCCCGTGGACGCGTCGGTGCCCAAGCTCGCCGCCACCCGCGGGTACGGCGCCGAGGTGCGCCAGGTGGGGGAGAGCGTCGACGAGGCGCTCGTCGCCGCCCGCGCCGAGGCGGCGCGGTCCGGCCGCACCCTCATCCACCCGTTCGACCACCTGGACGTCGTGACCGGGCAGGGCACGGTGGCCCTCGAGATCCTCGAGCAGGTGCCCGACGTCGGCACGGTCGTCGTGCCGCTCGGCGGCGGCGGGCTCGTGGCCGGCATCGCGACCGTGCTCGCGGAGGCCGCCCCGCACGTGAAGGTCGTGGGCGTGCAGGCCGAGACGGCCGCCGCCTACCCGGAGTCGCTCGCCGCCGGCCGGCCGGTCCCGCTGTCCCTCGGGGCGACGATGGCGGACGGCATCGCCATCGGCACCCCCGGCGACGTGCCCTTCGAGGTGCTGGCGCGCCTGGGCGTCGAGGTGCGGACCGTCTCCGAGGAGGAGATGTCGCGCGCGCTGCTGCTCGTGGCCGAGCGGGGCAAGCTGATCGTCGAGCCGTCCGGCGCCGCGGGCGTCGCGGCCGTCCTCGCCGCCGAGCCGGGCTCCCTGCCCGGCACGATCGTTCCCGTCCTCACCGGCGGCAACATCGACCCGCTGCTGCTGCTGCGCGTCATCCAGCACGGCCTCGTGGCCGCCGGCCGGTACCTGCAGCTGCGCGTGTGCATCGACGACAAGCCGGGCTCCCTCGCGGGCCTGCTGGACGTCATCGCCGCCGCGGGCGCCAGCATCGGGCAGGTGGAGCACACCCGCACCGACACGTCGCTCACCGTGTCGCAGGTGCTCGTGAACGTGCAGCTCGAGACCAAGGGGCACGAGCACTGCGAGGCGGTCGTCGAGCGGCTGCGCGCCGCAGGGTTCGCGGTCGCCTGACCGCGGGCCCCTGCTGTGTCCGGGCGGGCCTGTCCGGGCGGCGCGGCGGAGGGCGCCGGCACCGACTTTCGGGAAAGGTGTCGGTCCGGGGGTCCCTCGTTCGTCGTCCTCATGACACGGCCGACGGGGCCGTGCCGGATGAGGACCGACCCGAGGAGACCGTCGTGCGCTATCTGATGCTGGTGCTGTCCACGCCCGAGGACACGGAGCTGCGTCCCGAGGACGAGGCGGGCGCCCCGCCCATCGAGGGGTGGGTGGAGAAGTACTACGGGAGCGGCGTGGCCGTGCTCGGCGACCGGCTGCGCCCGCCCGCCGACGCGGTCGGGGTGCGGGTGCGCGGCGGCCGCACGCTGGTCACCGACGGCCCGTTCTCGGAGACCAAGGAGGCGATCGGCGGCTTCGACGTCATCGACGCCCCCGACCTGGACACGGCGATCGCCATCGCCTCCGAGCACCCGGTGGCCCACGGCGGCGCCATCGAGCTGCGGCCGTTCTGGCCGCTCGACCTCGAGGTCGGTGGCGCGACGGACGGGGGCGCGTGATGCGGTACCTCATGCTGGTGATCGAGCCCGACGTGCCGGACCGCGGCCCGGACGACGCCATCGAGGACTGGGTGCGCCGGCACGACGCCGACGGCTCCCGCGTCCTGGGGGAGCGGCTGCGCCCCGCCGCCGACGTGCGGCGCGTGCGGGTGTCCGACGGCCGGCCCCTGGTGACGGACGGGCCGTTCACCGAGACGAAGGACGTCATCGGCGGGTTCGACATCATCGAGGCGCCCGACCTCGACGCGGCGCTCGCGATCGCCGCCGAGCACCCGGGGTCGTGGGGCGGCGGCACCGTCGAGGTGCACCCGTTCTGGCCGACCGACGGCGTCGAGCCCGCGTGAGCACGCCCGCCGCCGTCGAGGACGCGTTCCGCAGCGAGTGGGGGCGCGTCCTCGGCGCGGTGGCGCGCGCCACCGGCGACCTCGACCTCGCGGAGGAGTCCGCGCAGGAGGCGTTCGCGACGGCGCTGCGGACCTGGTCGCGCGACGGCGTGCCGGACCGGCCCGGCGCGTGGCTCACGACGACGGCGCGGCGGCACGCGCTGGACGTGCTGCGCCGTCGCGGGGTCGAGCGGGACAGGACGGCGGCGGCGGCGCGCCTGGAGGAGCGCCGCGTCGCGACGTCCGGCACGGCCGTCGGGGCGGCCGACGGGAGCGCCCAGGACGCCGTGCACGACGAGGTCGAGCGCGGCCTGGACGACGAGGGCTGGGACGTCGACGACCCCGACGGCGACCTGCTGCGGCTGCTTTTCACCTGCTGCCACCCGGCGCTGCCCGCCGAGGGGCGCGTGGCCCTCACGCTGCGCTCGCTGACCGGCATGACGACGGCGCAGGTGGCGCGCGCGTTCCTCGTCCCCGAGGCGACGATGTCGCAGCGGCTGGTGCGCACCAAGCGCCGCATCCGCGCCACGGGGATCGCGTTCCGGGTGCCGCCGCCCGGCCAGCTCGCCGAGCGCACGTCCGCGGTGCTCGCCGTCCTGTACGTGCTGTTCACCGAGGGCTACGACGCCTGGGCCGAGCCCGCGGAGGAGGTCGAGGGCTGCGCGGAGCGGCGGGCGCTCGCGGGCGACGCGGTGCGCCTGGCGCGGCTCGCCGCCCGCCTCCTGCCGGACGAGCCCGAGGCCCGCGGCCTGCTCGCCCTCCTCCTGCTGCAGCACGCGCGCCGCGACGCGCGCACCGGGCGCGACGGCGTCGCGCGCACCCTCGCGGAGCAGGACCGCTCCCGGTGGCGCCGCGACGAGATCGACGAGGGGCTCGCCGTGCTCGACGACGCCCTGGCGGCGGGCCGCCCCGGGCCGTACCAGGTGCAGGCCGCCGTCGCGGCGCTGCACTGCCGGGCCCAGTCGGCGGGGGAGACGGACTGGGGCGAGGTGCTCGCCCTCTACGACGTGCTGCTGGGCATGGTCCCGACGCCCGTCGTCGCGCTGAACCGCGTCGTCGCGGTGGCCCAGGTCCGCGGCCCGGAGGCCGCGCTGGCGGCGCTGGCCGAGCTGGACGACGCCCCCGAGCTCGAGGGGTACCACCTGCGGCCCGCGCTCCGCGCCGACCTGCTGGTCCGTGCCGGCCGGCCGGCGGAGGCGGTGCGCGAGCTGCGCCGCGCCCTCGACCAGGTCGACCGGGAGGGCGACCGCCGCCTGCTCCGCGGCCGACTCGCCGCCCTCGGCGGCGTCTGACCCCGCCCGGATCGTTGTGAGCGGGCGTTTGGCC
>NZ_JBHWYY010000085.1:0-17753 GCF_042728595.1 Isoptericola sp. NPDC060185
CGCGGGGGGGGCCCACCCCCCCGCGCCCCGCCGCCGCGGCCCCCCCCCCCCGGGGTTTGCCCCCCTCCCCGGGGGCCCGTTCCGTGCTCAACCGCCTGTTCGACGACGGGGATCAGCGGCCCAGCGCCTCGCGCGCCGCGACGTCGGGCCGCAGGTCCAGCCGCCGCAGCAGCTGCGCGTTGAGCGCGACCACCACGGTGGACAGCGACATGAGCAGCGCGCCGACGGACATCGGCAGCACGAACCCGACGCCCGCGAGCACGCCCGCCGCCAGCGGCACCGACAGCAGGTTGTAGCCCGCCGCCCACCACAGGTTCTGCTTCATCTTGCGGTAGCTGGCCCGCGACAGCTCGATCACGGACAGCACCGACCGGGGGTCGTCGCTGGCGAGGATGACGCCCGCCGACGCGATGGCGACGTCCGTGCCCGCGCCGATCGCGATGCCGACGTCCGCCTGCGCGAGCGCCGGGGCGTCGTTGACGCCGTCGCCGACCATCGCGACCTTGTGGCCTTCGGCCTGCAGCCCGGCCACGCGCGCCGACTTGTCCTCCGGCCGCACGCCGGCGAAGAACCGGTCGATGCCGAGCTCGTCCGCCACGGACCGGGCCACGGCCTCGGCGTCGCCCGTGATCATCACGACCTGGACCCCGAGCCGGTGCAGCGCCTCGACCGCCTCCGCGGCCTGGGGCCGCACCTCGTCGGCGAGCTTCAGCCCGCCGACGACGACGCCGTCGCGCAGCACGTGCAGGATGATCGCGCCGTCGGCACGCCAGGACTCCGCCTCGGCGACCTCGCCGCCGCCCTGCTCCTCGAGCAGACGCGGCCCGCCGACGCGCACCTCGTGCCCGCCGACCGTCGCGACCACGCCGACGGCGGGCGACGAGGAGAAGTCGGTCGCGCGCGGGACGTCGAGGCCGCGCTCCCCGGCCGCCCGGACGACGGCCCGGGCCAGCGGGTGCTCGCTGTCCGCCTCGGCCGCCGCCGCGAGCGCCAGGACGGCGTCGGCGTCCAGGTCCGCCGAGGCCGCGACGTCGGCCACGGTCGGCTCGCCCTTGGTGAGGGTGCCGGTCTTGTCGAAGAGGACGGCGTCCACGGTGCGCATGCTCTCCAGCGCCAGGCGGTCCTTGATGAGGACGCCGCCGCGGGCGGCCCGCTCGGTCGCGATGGACACCACCAGCGGGATGGCCAGGCCCAGCGCGTGGGGGCAGGCGATCACGAGGACCGTGATGGTCCGGACGACGGCGTCGTCCGGCAGGCCGAGCGCGGTCCAGGCGATCGCCGTGACGACTGCGGCACCGAGCGCGAACCAGAACAGCCAGCCGGCCGCCCGGTCCGCGAGCCGCTGGGCCCGCGAGGACGACGCCTGCGCCTGGGCGACCAGCCGCTGGATGCCCGCGAGCGCCGTGTCGTCGCCGGTCGCGGTGACCTCGACGCGCAGGCCGGAGTCGGTCGCGACCGTGCCCGCCGTGACGGCGTCGCCCACCGTGCGGGCCACCGTGCGCGACTCGCCCGTGACCATCGACTCGTCCATCTCGGCGCGGCCGTCCACGACGCGGCCGTCCGCCGGGACGCTGCCACCGGGCCGCACGAGGACGACGTCGCCCACCTGCAGGTCCGCGGGTGACACGGTGACGACGTCCGCACCCTCCACGCGCTCCGCCTCGTCGGGCAGCAGCGCCGCCAGCGAGTCCAGCGCCGAGGTGGTCTGCGCCAGGGAACGCATCTCGATCCAGTGCCCCAGCAGCATGATCACGACCAGCAGGGCGAGCTCCCACCAGAAGTCGAGCTGGTGGTCGAGCACCCCGAGGCTGGCACCCAGCGACGCGACGAACGCGACCGTGATCGCCAGCCCGATGAGCAGCATCATGCCGGGCTTGCGGGCCTTGAGCTCCGACACCGCGCCCGTGAGGAACGGCCTGCCGCCCCACACGTAGATCACCGTGCCCAGCACCGGCGACACCCAGTCGACCCACGCCGCGGCGGGGAGGTCGTAGCCCAGCACCATCGCGAACATCGGCGACAGCGCCACCGTCGGTACCGCCAGCGCCAGCATGATCCAGAACAGCCGGCGGAACTGGCCCACGTGGTCGCCGTGACCGCCGTGACCCCCATGGCCGGACATGTCGTGACCGGCGTGGCCGCTCATGTCGTGGCCCGCGTGCGCGTCGCGACCTGCCATGTCGTGACCGGCGTGGCCGCTCATGTCGTGGCCCGCGTGCGCGTCGCGGCCCGCCATGTCGTGACCGGCGTGGCCGCTCATGTCATGGGTGCCCATGCCGTGGTTGCTCATGTCGTGACCGGCGTGCTCGTCGTGACCGTGCTCCAGCACGCGCGCGGCGTCGTCGGGGCCGCGGTGCCCCGGGTGCTGGTGGGGAGTGGTGTGGTCCACGGTTCGATCCTCGTCTCGTCCGGATGGTTCGCGACTCGTGTCGATACCCCTAGGGGGTATCTCCTGCCGGGAACTCTATACCCCCTGCACGTATTCCGCCAGGGCTCGGCGCCGACCGCTCGCCCTCCCGACCTGCGCGTTCGCCCCGGCCACGGACGGCGAACAGGCGGTTGTGCACCTTCTCGCGGCTCAGAACGTGAGCAACCGCCTGTTCGGCGACGGGTCGGCGCCGCGGGGAACAATCTCGAGGGGGCCCGCGTTGGGCGATGGCCGCCGTACACCGTACGAAAGAAGGTCACGTGCCCCAGCCCGTCCCGCACACCGCCTCCACGACGTCCGACGCCGCTCCCGCCGACCGCACGAGCACCCCCACGACCGCCCCCACGACCACCCCGGGATCCGAGCAAGCCACCGACCCCGCCGCGCAGGCCGTCGCGGAGGAGCAGACGACGCTCGACGCCGCGTGGGCACGACGCGCCGCGGTGCTCGACGACCTGGAGGCCACGCTGGCCGCCGCCCGCCCGGAGGACGCCGCGGCGCGCGTGCGGGTCTCGCGGCTGCGCGCGCGGCGGGCGGAGCTGCGCCAGGCGGACCACGGCCTGGTGTTCGGCCGGATCGACGGCGACGACGGCTCCGTGCGCCACCTCGGCCGCGTGGGCCTGCCGGGCGCCACGGAGGACGACGACCCGCTCGTCGTCGACTGGCGCGCCCCGGTGGCCCGGCCGTTCTACACGGCCACGCCGGTGGACCCGCAGGGTCTGCGTAGGCGCCGGCACGTGCGCACGGACGGGCCGCGGGTGGTGGCCGTGGACGACGAGCCGCTCGACGGCGGCCTCGACGACTCGGGGCTGGTGGGCGAGGGCGCCCTCCTCGCGGCGCTCGACGAGCGGCGCACGGGCCGCATGGGCACCGCCGTCGCGACCCTGCAGCGCGAGCAGGACGACGTGGTGCGCGCGGACGCCCGCACCCCGTTGGTGGTGCAGGGCGGGCCCGGCACGGGCAAGACGGTGGTGGCGCTGCACCGGGTCGCGTACCTGCTGTTCGCGCACCCGCACCTGGCGGAGCGCGGCGTGCTGGTGCTGGGCCCGTCGATGCGGTTCCTCGACTACATCGCCCAGGTGCTCCCGGCGCTCGGCGAGACGGCGGTGGTCTCGGGGACGTGCGACACGCTCGTGCCCGGGGTGCGCCCGACGCGCGCCGAGGACCGCGACGTCGCCGAGATCAAGGGCCGGTCGCCGTGGCTGCCAGCGCTGCGGCGGTTCGTCGCCTCGCTCGAGCCCGCGGAGGGCCCGCTCGCCCTCGTGCTCGACGGCGAGGAGTACGCGATCCCCGCCGCGCAGCTCGCCGCGGCCCGCCGCGCGGCGGCGGGGGCCGGGTCGTACCACCGCGCCCGCGACCGCGTGGTCGACCGGGTGCACGACCTGCTCGTCGACGCCGTCGCCGACCGTCAGGCCGAGCTGCTCGCCCGCGCGGAGGAGGGGTTCGAGGACGTGCTCAGTCGGTTCGACGCCGCGCTCGCGCGGTCCGACGACCGCGCCGTGCACAGCGGCGCCACGGGCTCCGACGTCGACGGCGTGCTGTCGGACGCGGACCTCGAGGCCCTGCGCGAGCGCGTGGCCGTCGACCGGGGCGTCGCGGCCGCGCTCGACGCGTGGTGGCCGCGCCGCGACGCCGCCGCCGAGCTGACGCGCCTGCTGGACGACGCCGACCTGCTGCGCGCCCACGCCGGCCCGGGCACGAGCACCGGCCTCAGCGACGCGGAGGTCGCGCGCGTCGCGGCCGAGCCCGCGGGCGGCGCGCACGGCTGGGCGAGCAGCGACGTCCCGCTGCTCGACGCCCTCGCGGACCTCCTCGGAGACCCCGACGACGCCCCGGCCCGCGGCGGCTCCCCGATGCACGACCCGACCGACGACGGCGTCTTCGTCGCCGCCCGCGCGGCCGCGCGCCGGGACTGGACGTACGGCCACGTGGTGGTGGACGAGGCGCAGGAGCTGTCCGGCATGCAGTGGCACATGGTGGTGCGCCGCTGCCCCACCCGGTCGGTGACGGCGGTGGGCGACATCGACCAGGCGTCGTCGGCGCACCGCCAGACCGACTGGGGCGAGGCCGTGGGCGACGCGCTCGGCGACCGGTGGCGGCGCGCCGACCTCACCATCTGCTACCGCACGCCGCGCGAGGTCATGGAGCTCACCGGTCCGGTGCTGCGCCGCGCGGGCAGCCGCAACGACCCGCCCCGCGCGGTCCGCTCCGCCCCGGTCGCGCCCTGGCGGCGCACGACGCCGGAGGCCGGGCTGGCCGACGCGGTCGCGGAGGCCGTGGCGGGCATGGCGGCGCGGTACGAGGGCGGCTCGGTGGGCGTGGTCGCGCCCGTCGCGCGGCTCGCGGGGCTCCGCGCGGCCCTGCCGGACGGCACCCGGGCGATGTCCGCCACGGACGCGAAGGGGCTGGAGTGGGACGGCGCCGTCGTCGTCGACCCGGACGGGATCGCGGCGGAGCCGCGCGGGTGGAACGGGCTGTACGTGGCGCTCACCCGCTGCACGCAGGAGCTCGGCCAGGTGGTGGTGGGCTCCCTCTGACCTTCCTCAAATCGCCTGCGCGGCCGGAGGGCCCGCCAGCATGATGACGGCGCGACATCATCTGCCGTGATCGCTGAGGTGAGGAGTCCCATGCGCGTCCTGGTGACCGGAGGCGCCGGGTACGTCGGGTCCCACACCGTCCTCCGGCTGCTCGGCGCGGGGCACGACGTCGTCGTCGTCGACGACTTCTCCCGGGGCGCCCCCGCCGCGCTGGAGCGGGTCGAGGTCCTGGCGGGCCGGCCGGTCCCCGTGCACGTCTTCGACAGCGCCGACATCGACTCCCTCGAGCGGCTCTTCGACGCCGAGGGCTTCGACGCCGTCCTGCACCTCGCGGGCGTGAAGCGGCCCGGGGCGCGCGGTGTGCGGCCCCTGGACAGCTACGAGACCAACCTCGGCACCACGTTCACGCTGCTGCGATGCATGGCCTGGTACGGCGTCGACCGGCTCGTCGTGTCGTCGTCGGCCGCCGTGTACGGCGAGGGTCGCGACCTGCCGCACCGCGAGGACGCGCCGCTCGCCCCGCTCGGCCCGGTGGGCCGCAGCCACGCGATGACCGAGCAGATCCTGCGCGACGTCGTGGCCGACGCCGGCCCGGCCCTGCGCGTCGGCGTCGTGCGGCACTTCACCACCGCCGGGGCGCACCCGTCCGCGACGCTCGGGCCGGACCGGCCGGGCGCGGCGGCGGGCCTGCTCACCGCCGTCGCCGAGGCGGCGGCCGGCACCCGCGACCGGCTCGACGTGCACGGCGACGACCACCCCACGCCCGACGGCACCGCGATGCGCGACTACGTGCACGTGGACGACCTGGCCGCGGGGCACGTGGCCGCCCTCGCCGGGCTCGACGACGCCGACCAGCAGCTGTCCACCTGGAACCTCGGCAGCGGCCGGCCCACCAGCGTGCTCGAGGTGGTCCGGGCGTTCGAGTCCGTCACCGGCCGCACGGTGCCGTACCGCGTCACGGGCCGCCAGGTGGGCGACGTCGCCGTGTCGTACGCGGACCCCGGCCGCGCGGAGGCCGAGCTGGGCTGGCGGGCCACGCGCGGCATCGAGGACATCTGCCTCGACCTGTGGCGGTGGCACCAGCGCAACCCCGGCGGCTACCCGGCGGCGCTCGCCCCGACCACGCCGTGGCGCGGGGGTGTCGGGCACCGGCTGCGGCTCGTCTCCGCCGTGCCGGCCGCGTCGTCCTGGTAGGTCAGTCCGGCAGGTCGGTCCAGCAGGTCGGTCCGGCAGGTCGGTCCGGCAGGTCGGTCCAGCAGGTCAGTCCTTCGTCTCGCGGTAGTACTGCAGGGCACCCGGGTGCAGCTGGACGGGGTCGGTGAAGATCGCGCGCACGCGGTCGAGGTTCGCCGCCGACGGCACCTGGGCGGAGATCTCCGCCCGCGCGTCGAACAGGGTGGTGACCAGCGTGCGCGCCTCGGCGTCGGGCATGTCCCCGCGCACCATGAGGAAGTTCGGCACGGCGAGCGTCTCGACGGCCCGCGGCGACCCGTACATCCCGTCCGGCACGATGCCGTGGCGGTAGCCGCTGCCGTACCGCGAGCGCACCTCCTCGACCAGGTCGCCCAGGGGCACGAGGCGCACGGGCACGTCCGCGGCGAGCGCCGTCAGGCCCGGGGTCCGCAGGCCCCCGGACCAGAAGAACGCGTCGATCTCCCCGTCCCGCAGGGCCTCGATCGAGTCGTCCAGGCCGAGGCTCCGGGTCGTGAGCGCGGCCCTGGGCACGTCCGCGGCGGCGAGCAGTCGGTGCGCGATGAGCGCGGTGCCGGACCCTGGGGCGCCGAGCGAGACCCGCTTGCCCGCCAGGCCGGCGATGGAGCGCACGTCGGAGTTCGCCGGCACCACGAGGTGCACGAAGTCGTCGTAGACGCGCCCGAGCGCGCGCACGTCGAGGGGCTCGTCGAACTCGCCCTCGCCGGCGACGGCGTCCCGGGCGGCGTCGGCGGCACTGAACGCCACCTGCGCCGTGCCGGCGTCGAGGCTCTTCAGGTTCTCCACCGAGCCGCCGGTCTCGTCGACCTCCACGGGCAGGTCGTACCGCTGCTCCAGCACCTTCGCGTAGGCGACGCCGTAGGCGTGGTAGATACCGGTGGAGCCGCCGGTCGCCACGGTGAGCGCGTCGGGCCGGTTCCCGCCCCAGGGGTCGCCGGCCGCGTCGTCGCCGACGCAGCCGGCGAGCAGCGGGAGCAGCAGCAGCGCGGCGGCCAGCACCGCGAGCAGGGGGCCGCGGCGGCGCACCGCCCGCGCGTCGCTCACGACACCGCCTCCGCCGCGAGCGCCGGCATGCGCAGGCGCACCTCGAAGCCGCCGCCGTCGGGCAGTGCGAGGCGCAGTCCCCCGCCGCCGGTGGCCAGCAGCTCGGACGCGATGGCGAGGCCGAGCCCGGACCCCCGGACGGTGCCGTGGCCGGGCGAGCGCCAGAACCGCTCCGCCAGCCGCTCCAGCTCCTCGGGCGGCACGCCCGCGCCGTGGTCGCGCACGGTGACCTCGACCATGCCGGCAGCATCGTCGGCCTCGTCGCCGGCGGCGAGGGTGCCGACCGTGACGTCGATGCGGCCGCCGTCGGGCGAGAACTTCACGGCGTTGTCGAGCACGGCGTCGAAGGCGCACTCCAGGACGATCTCGTTGAGCTCCGCCCACGCGCCCTCGGGGGCCTCCTCGAAGGCGAGGTGGCGGCCGACGGCGAGCAGGCGCCAGCTCTCGACGCGCCGGGCGACGAGCTCCGCCACGTCCACGGGGTGCGCGCCGGCGGCCAGGTTCGCGTCGTCGGCGAGGAGCAGCAGCGCGTCGAGGATGTGCGCCATGCGCACGGCCTCGGCGCGCACGTGCGCCACCTCGGTGGCGTGCTCGGGCGGCGTCGAGAGGGCCAGGTCCTCGACGCGCAGCATGAGCGCGTTGAGCGGGTTGCGCAGCTCGTGCGACGCGTTGGAGACGAACTCCTGCTGGCGGTGCATGGAGTGCTCCACCTGCGCGGCCATGGCGTTGAACCGGGTGATGACCTCGCGCAGCTCGGGCGGGCCGGTGGACGGCGGGATGCGCGCGTCGAGGCGGCCGCGGCCGATCTCGCCCATGGCGGCGTCGACGGCGCGCACCGGGCGCAGCACCCAGCCCGCGGTGCGGTGCGCGATGACGACCGCGAGCACGCACGTGACGAGCCCGGCCGCCACGAGGATCCCCCAGCTCGACCAGATGCTGCGGGAGACGGACGACGCCTCGGAGACCGTGAGGACGGCGCCGACCAG
The DNA here is from genome assembly GCF_042728595.1 of Isoptericola sp. NPDC060185. Lineage (NCBI taxonomy): Bacteria > Bacillati > Actinomycetota > Actinomycetes > Micrococcales > Promicromonosporaceae > Isoptericola > Isoptericola sp. NPDC060185. The sequence goes on from NZ_JBHWYY010000085.1 coordinate 8,208, forward strand.
GTCCCCGCCGTCGTACACGGGCTCGGCGACGACGATCCGGTCGGCCTTCCACGGCAGGGTGCTCAGCACCGCCTCGCCGCGCCGGCCCGCGAGGGCGGCGTGCCGCTCGTCCAGGTCGTCGACGTCGAGCCCGTTGGACGCCCACACGGCGCCCGACTGGTCGACGACGGCCGCGCCCACCCCGTACACGTCGCGGTACCGCGTGAGGTCGCCCTCGACGATCGCCGGGTCGTCGGCCATCAGCGACTGGCGGGCCGTGATCACGAGGTAGCCGGCGTCGGCCAGGCGGTCCAGGTAGACCTCCTGCTGGTTGGCGCGCGCCACGTTGCCGGAGTACGCGGCGCCGAGCAGCGCCAGCACCAGCACGCAGGGCACGAACAGGATGATCGCCAGCCGGGTCCGCATCGACGTCTAGGCCCCCGCGCCGCGCGGCGCGGCCGCGTCCCCGCCGTCGGGCGCGGCCAGCCGGTAGCCGACGCCGCGGACCGTCTCGACGAGGTCGGGCTCGCCGAGCTTGCGGCGCAGGGAGGCGACGTGCACCTCGAGCGTGCGGCCGAGGCCCTTCCAGCTCGACCCCCACACGTCCCGCAGGATGCGCTCGCGCGTGAGGACCGACCCCTGCTGACGCACGAGCAGCGCGAGCAGGTCGAACTCCTTGCGGGTCAGCTCGACGACGGTGCCCACGGCGTCGCTGGTCCGGCGCACCTCGCGCCGGGCCAGGTCCACCACGACGCCCCGCACCCGGATGCGCGCGTCGGGGGCCTCGGCGCGCTGCCCGTCCCACTCGCGGCCGCGGCCGCGGCGCAGGACCGCGTCGATGCGGGCGAGCACCTCGCGCACGTCGTACGGCTTGGTCACGTAGTCGTCGGCGCCCAGCTCCAGCCCCTGGATGCGCGCGTCGAGGCGCGTGCGGGCGGTGACCATGATGATCGGCGTGTCCGAGACGCGGCGGATGCGCCGGCACACCTCGAAGCCGTCGATGTCGGGCAGGGTGAGGTCCAGCAGCACCAGGTCCGTGCGGGGGCTCACCTCGCGCAGCGCGGACGCGCCGTCGCGAGCACGGACCACTTCGAAGCCGTGCCGCCGCAGCACGGACACGAGCGCGCTCGCGACGTGGTCGTCGTCCTCGACCACCAGCAGCTGCACGGGACCGTCCCTCCCTCGGGCGCCTGGAGCGCACAGGTTAGCGGAGCGACGTTTCGGGCTCCTACCGCGGACCGGTGCGCGGGACCGGGCCAGGTCAGAGCCAGCCGACCCGCCGGAAGACCCGGTACAGCACCACGCAGCCCACCACCATGAGCCCCAGGGCGAACGGGTAGCCGAGCAGCCAGTGCAGCTCCGGCATGTTCCGGAAGTTCATGCCGTAGATGCCCGCGATCACCGTGGGGTACACGAGGATCGCCGCCCAGGCCGAGATCTTGCGCATGTCCTCGTTCTGCCGCACCGACACCTGCGACAGGTGCACCTGGAGCATGTCGGAGAGCAGGTCGTCGTGCGCGTCGAGGTGCCGGTCGATGCGTTCCACCGTGGACGCCACCCGCTCCAGCGTGCGCCGGTCGGCGACCATGCGGCGGTCGTCGACGGTGAGCTCGGGCAGCTCCGCGGACACCGGCAGCAGCGCCCGCCGCGCCTCGGTGATCTCGCGCTTGAGGTCGTACAGCCGCTGCACCGGGTCCGCCATCGTGCGGTCGAAGACGACCCGCTCGCTGTCCGCGACGGCGTTGCCGAGCGCCACCTCCACCTCCGACGCCACGCCCACCACGCCCAGCACGACGGCGAGCGCCACCCGCTGCGCGCCCGTCCCGTGCGCGGGGCCCGGGCCGCTCAGCCGGTCCAGCGCGAGGTCGTGCACCCCGGCGTCGCCCACCTCGAACGTCAGCACCGCGTCCTTGCCGGCGAGGACGCCGAGCTCGCCGGTGTGCACCTGCCGGTCGTCCTCCGTGAACCAGACCGTGGGGGTGAGCACGGCCACCCACTCGTCGTCGAGCCACCGCACCGCGGCGGCCGGCCGCTTCGGCACCTCCCGCGCGACGACGTGCGCCTGCGCGAGCCGCTCCCCCAGAGCCGGGTCGACCTCCCGCACCGCGGCGAGGAACGCGTCCTTGTCCGTGACGTGCAGCCAGCGCGCCGGGTGGTCGTCGTCCGCGGCCCGCGCCGGCGCGCCGTGCGTCCCGACGAACCACTCCACCACGCCCGCCGGCCTCTCCTCCGCGCCCGCTGCACTGCCCGTCCGGTCCGTCACTCCCGCATTCTCGGACGAACCGGGCCGAACGGCGCGGCGGGACACCCGTCACGGCGGCAGTTCGCGCTCAGCGCGGCAGTTCGAACTGCCGCGGTGAGCCGAAACTGCCGCGCCGAGCGTCACCCCTCGACCGTCACGCTCCGACTGGCGCGGCGTCCGGGGCCGGCCGGGCGTCTGCCGCCCGGCGCGCGACCCCCGCCGCGCCCACCCCGGCGGCGACGAAGATCGCGCCCAGCACGAGCCAGCCGGGGGTGCCGTACCGGACGGGCAGCGCCGTGACGACGACGGGCGCGGCCATGCCGGCGAGCGCGTAGCCGGTCTGCGACAGGCCCTGGTAGGCGCCGGCACGACGCGGGTCGGCGAGCTCGAAGGCCATGCCCCACCCGCCGGCCTCGGACACCACCTCGCCGAGGGAGTGCGCGACGGCGGCCAGGAGCAGCAGGGCGGTCGCCGCGACGAGGCTGCCGTACCCGGCCGCCGCGTACAGCACGCAGGCCGCGGCCAGCAGCACGGCGCCGCGGCGCACGGCGCGGCCCGCCGTCCGCACGTCGTGGGTGCCGCGGGACGCGCGCACCTGCAGCAGCGCCACCAGCACCGTGTTGACCACCAGCAGCGCGGAGACGACGGCGGTGGGGGCGTCGGTGCTCGCGACCCACAGCGGCACGCCCACGGTCATGACCCCGAACTGCATGGCGACGACGGCGTTGAGCGCGACGCTGGCCACGTACGTCCGGTCGCGCAGGGGGTGGCGGGCGGGCGACTCCACGTCGTCGCCGTCGACGCCCTGGGGCGCGGGCGGTTCGGCGAGGAGGCGCGCGGCCAGGTCGGGCACGCGGCGGGGCAGCGTGACCAGGGGCGCGACGGCGGCGAGCAGCAGCACGGCCGTCGCGACCATCGCGGTGCGGTAGGCCGCGGCGGTGTCGGCCAGCAGCGCGACGGCGGCAGCAAGGGTGCCGAGCCCGATGAGGACGTTCGTCACGACGCGCAGCCGGGCGCGCACCCCGACGCGCTCGGGGCCCGTGAACCATCGGGCGAGCAGCGCCTGCCGCGCGGTGGACTGCACCCCGCGGCCGGCGCTGACGACGATGGCGACGGCCGTGAAGCTCACCGCGTCGGAGGTGAACGAGTACGCCGCGAGCGCCAGCGCCTGCGCGAGGAGCCCCCACACCTGCACCCGGTGGGCGCCGGCCCGGTCGGACCAGCGCCCGGCGAGGTACGACCCGAGCACACCCGCGCCGCCGGCGATCCCCAGCCCCAGCCCGACGGTGCCGGCCGAGAGGCCGACCACGCGCGTGAAGTACAGCACGGAGACGGTGTAGAAGATGCCCGTCGACGCCGCGAACGCCATGGTCGAGACGGTGAGGGCGCGGGCCACGGGGTCCCGCGGCAGGAGGGTCTGGATCACGGCACCAGTAGGCAGCCCCCTCCGCCTGCCGACGAACAGATGTAGCGGTGCGCTACATCTACGCTCGACCCGTGGGATGGATGCACTACGAGCTCGCGGGCATGGACCTGGCGGACGTGCGGTTCGCCGTCTCCCCGCTGAACGAGCTGGTCTTGTCGCTACGCGCCTGGCGCGACCCGGGCCGCTACCCCGTGCACCTGCCGTGGTTGCGGCGCGTGCAGCAGGCGCGGCCGACGCTCGACGGCGAGATGCTGCTCGCGCTGACGAACGACTCCCTGTGGACGCCGGACTACCTCACGCCGCGGCCCGGCGGCCCGCTCACGCGTATCGACGACGAGCTGGCCGCCGTGGCCGCCGTCGACGACGCGACGGTGGCGCACGACCTCGCCGAGGTCCACCCGCACGGCCTGCCCGCGGCACTGCGTGGCCCGGTGCCGCAGGTCCGCCGGCGGATCGACGCCGCGCTGACGGCCTACTGGGACGCCTGCGTCGCCCCGGTGTGGCCGCGGATGCGCGCGGTGCTGCAGGCCGACGTCGTGCACCGCGGCACCGTGATCTCGGCGCGCGGCGCGGGCGCGATGTTCGCCGACCTCGCCGAGCGGGTCTCCTTCGCCGACGGCGTGGTGAGCGTGCAGCTCACCACGCAGCCCGCGACCCGGCGCCGGTCGACCACGGGCGTCGGGCTCACCCTGGTGCCGACCCTGTTCACCCGCGGCGCGTCGTGCCCCATCGACCCCGCCGAGCCGCCGGTGATCATGTACGGCGCGCGCGGCACCGGCACCCTGTGGGAGGCGGCGCGGCACGTGGCGGACGACGCCCTCGTCGCCGTCCTGGGCCGCGCGCGGGCCGGGTTGCTCACCGCGCTGGAGCAGCCGGCGTCGTCGACGGACCTCGCCCGCCGCCTCGACGTGACGGCGAGCGCCGTGAACCAGCACCTGCGCGTGCTGCGCGACGCGGGCCTGCTGACGTCCGCGCGCGCCGGCCGGTCGGTGCTGTACCTGCGCTCCGAGGTGGGCGACGCGCTGGTGGGCGGCGGCCGCGAGGCCCGGTGACCGACCCCACAGCCTGAGCTCCCGTCTCCCGACAGTTTCCCGACGCCGCGTTGGTATCGTTCCCGACATGACGTCGGCAACTGGTGCCGGCGCGGAAGGGAGCACGATGTTTCTGGCGTGGCGCGAGCTGGTGTTCGCGCGGGCTCGGTTCGGCCTGATGGGGGGTGTCGTCGCCCTCGTCGCGATCCTCGTCGTCATCCTGTCCGGGCTGTCCTCGGGCCTAGTGAACGACGGCGTCTCCGGCCTCAAGAAGCTGCCGGCGACCGCGTTCGCGTTCGACGAGGGCACCGCCGTCGACTCGGCGTTCTCGCGCAGCACCGTGGGGCGCGACCAGGCGGAGCGCTGGGCCGAGCAGGACGGCATCGACGACGCCGCCCTCTTCGGCAACCAGCTCGTCAACGCCGAGGGCCCCGACGGCGAGGCCGTCGACCTGGCCCTCTTCGGCGTCGAGCCCGACTCCTTCCTCGCCCCCGCCCCCGACCTCGTCGCGCGCGGCGACGGCCTCGGCGCGCGCGACGGCATCGTCGTCAGCGAGACGGTGACCGACCTCGGGCTCGACGTCGGGGACACGGTGACGGTCGACCGGCTCGGCACCGAGCTGACGATCGTCGGGGTGCTGGACGGCCAGCACACCTACGGGCACGTGGACGTCGCCTACGTGCCGCTCGCCACCTGGCAGGAGATCCATGCCGGCGCCGGACCCGGCGACGAGGTGCGGCCGGACGCCTACGACGAGGCGACCGCCGTCGCGCTCGCCGAGTCCGACGGGGCCGACGTCGACCTGGCGGCGGCCGCCGCCGGCACCGGCACCACCGCCGTGTCGCTCGAGGACTCGTTCGAGGGCTCGCCGGGGTACGCGGCCGAGACCCTCACGCTCGACCTCATCCAGACGTTCCTGTACGCCATCTCCGCGCTCGTGGTCGGCGCGTTCTTCACCGTCTGGACGATCCAGCGCCGGCACGAGATCGCCGTCGCCCGCGCGATGGGCGCCCGCACGGGCTACCTGGTCCGTGACGCCCTCGGGCAGGCGGCGGTGGTCCTCGTCGGCTCGACGGCGGTGGGCGTGGCCGTCGGCGTCGGGTTCGGCGCGCTCCTGACGTCCACCCCCATGCCCTTCTCGCTCGAGCCCGTGCCCGTCGCGGCGGCCGCCGTCCTGCTCGTGGCGCTCGGGCTCCTCGGCGCGGCCGCCGCGGTCGGCCGCATCGCCCGCGTCGACCCGCTCACCGCCCTCGGAGGACAGCGATGACCCAGCCCGCCCCCACCACCGCCACCGCACCCCGGGCCACCGGGGCCGACGGCCTCCGCCTCACCGACGTCGTCCTGACCCTCGGGGACGGCGACGCCACCGTGACGGCGCTCGACCACGTCGACCTCGCCGTCCCGGCGGGCGAGCTGCTCGCCGTCGTCGGCCCGTCCGGGGCCGGCAAGTCGAGCCTGCTCGCCGTCGCCGGGGCCCTGACGCGGCCCGACTCCGGCACCGTCCTGGTGGACGGCGAGGACGTCGGCGCCTTCTCCGCGTCCCGGCAGGCGCAGCTGCGCCGGGAACGGATCGGCTTCGTGTTCCAGTCGGGCAACCTGCTCCCCGCGCTCACCGCCGTCGACCAGCTGCGGTTCGCGCTGCACGCCACGGGGCGCAAGGTCGCGGCCTCGGCGCGGTCGCCGCTCGAGCTCCTGGAGCAGGTCGGGATGGCGCACAAGGCGAACCGACGGCCGCACGAGCTGTCCGGCGGCGAGCGTCAGCGCGTCGGCATCGCCCGCGCGCTGGTCACGGCGCCCGCGCTGCTGCTCGTCGACGAGCCGACGGCGGCGCTCGACCGCGCGCGCAGCCACGCCGTCGTCGAGCTGCTCGCGGCGGAGACGCACGAGCACGGCGTCGCGACCGTCATGGTCACGCACGACCACGACGTGCTTGAGCACTGCGACCGGGTGGTGCGGATGGAGGATGGAAGACTGGTCGACTGACCGTCACGCCCCGGGCCACCAGGCCCGGGGCGCCCCGCGAGGAGGAGAGCCGTGCCGCGCATCAGCGCCCCCACCGTCGTCGAGCACCGCGCGGCGCAGCAGCGGGTCCTCCTCGACGCCGCGCGAGCCCTCCTCGCCGAGACCGGGCGCCCGCCCACCTTCGCCGCGCTCGCCGAGCGGTCCGGGCTCGCCCGCCCGAGCATCTACCAGTACTTCCGCTCCGCGGAGGACCTGCTGCGCGCCATGGTGGAGGACGTGTTCCCCCGGTGGGCGACCACGGTCGCCGAGGCCATGGACGCCGCCGAGGACGACGGCGCTCGCATCCTCGCCTACGCGCGGGCCAACCTCGAGCTCGTGGCCGCGGGCGAGCACGCCCTCGCGACCGCGCTCGCCGACGTCGGGCCGGCAGCCGCCGTCGCGCAGGGGGTGCGGTCCATGCACGACGAGCTGCTGCGGCCGCTGACCGACACGCTGCGCGCGCTCGGGGTGGCCCGGCCCGCCCGGACGGCGGAGCTCCTCAACGCCATGGTGAACACCGCCTCGCGGATGATCGAGTCGGGCACCCCGCTCGAGGAGGCGTGGGCCGCCGTCGAGCAGCTGGTGGCGCCGTTCGCCGACCGCGCCCGCGACGCCGCGACGTAGCCCGGACTACCTCGGCGCGATCCGGACTACCTCGGCGCGGGTGCCACGCGCGCCAGGTGCGCGTCGAGGACGTCGAGCGCCCACGCGGGGCCGGCGCCCGGGTCCTGCCGCACGACGTGCAGCGCGAGGCCGTCGACGAGGGCGTGCAGCTCGCGCACCTCGACGTCGGCGGCGGGGCGGCCGGCGAGGGCGGCGAGCGCGTCGCCGCACACGCCGCGGATCGCGTCCTGGGCGGCGCGGTGGCCCTCGCGCAGGGCGGGGTCGGTCATGGCGGCGGTGCCGAGCGCGAGGTAGACCTCCATCTCGGTGCGCCGCTCGGCGTCGAGCGGGAGCAGCTGCGCCAGCACGGCGCGCGCGCCGCCGGGGGCGGCGACGTCCACGGCGTCGACCCGCTCGCGCAGCCGCTCCACGACGAGCGACACGGCGCGCTCGCGCACGCTGGCCACGGTGGGGAACGTGTAGCGCAGCGAGCTCTGCGGCAGGCCGGCCTCGGCGGCCACGTTGCGGACGGACAGGGCTTCGAGACCGTCGCGCACGAGGACGCGCCACGCGGCCTCGGACACCTGACGGCGGCGTTCGTCACGGTCGAGCTTCTGGGGCACGACCCCATGTTCGCACGGTCGTGCGAGGTGTGATAGAACTTCTTTCGCACGATCGTGCGAAAACATCCTGCGAGCGAGAGGGCGCGACTGCCGTGGACTGGCTGATCCTGATCCTGGCCGGCGTGATGGAGGCCGTGTGGGCGACCGCGCTGGCCGCGTCGCACGGCTTCAAGCGACCGGTCCCGACCGTGTTGTTCGTCGTGGGCCTGGCCCTGAGCATGTGGGGCCTCGCGCACGCGATGCTCACCATCGAGGTGGGCACCGCGTACGCCGTGTGGGTGGGCATCGGCGCCGTTCTCACCGTGCTGGTCGCCATCGTGCGCGGCGACGAGCGGCTGACGGTCGCCCGGGCGCTGCTGCTGGTCGGCCTGGTCGGGTCGGTCGTGGGACTCAAGGTGGTGAGCTGACATGAGCAAGGACCTGAAGAAGAACCCGACCTCGGTGGCCTGGGGTGTCCTGCTGGCCAGCGCCGTCCTCGAGGCGGTGTGGGCCACGGCGCTCGACGCCAGCCGCGGCTTCACCGTGCCGGTCGACACGATCGTCTTCCTCGTCGCCCTGACGCTGAGCATGCTCGGCCTCGGCTACGCCGCGAAGCACATCCCCATCGGCACGGCCTACGCCATCTGGACCGGCATCGGCGCCGCGCTCACCGTCGCGTGGGCGATGGCGAGCGGCGCCGAGACGGCGTCCGCCCTCAAGGTGCTGTTCCTCGCCGGGATCATCGGCTGCGCCATCGGCCTCAAGCTCGTCGGCGACAAGGCCGAGGGGCGCGAACGCCCGGAGGCGCCCACCGACTGACGCGCGTCAGACCTCGCGGCGGTGCACGACCTGCGCCGCCGCCTGGTCGCGCGGCATGAGCAGCACCTGGTCGACGTTGACATGCGCCGGGCGCGTGGCGATCCACGCCACCGTCTCGGCGACGTCCTCGGCCGTGAGCGGCTCGACGCCCGCGTAGACGGCGTCGGCGCGCTCCTGGTCGCCCTTGAAGCGGACCAGGGAGAAGTCGGTGTGGACCATGCCGGGGTCGATCTCGCTGACGCGCACCGGCTGCCCCAGCAGCTCCAGGCGCAGCACCCGGGTCAGCGCCGCCTCGGCGTGCTTGGCCGCGTTGTACCCGGCGCCGCCCTTGTAGGGCTCGCGGCCGGCGATGGAGCCGATGGTGATGACCTGGCCGTCGCCGCTCGCGATCAGGCGCGGCAGCAACGCCTTGGTGACGCGGACCGTGCCCAGCACGTTGATGTCGTACATGCGCTGCCAGTCGGCGAGGTCGGCGTCGGCCACCGACTCCGTCCCCAGCGCGCCGCCCGCGTTGTTGACGAGCAGGTCGCAGCGCCCGAGCTTCTCGTCGACGGCGGCCGCGAACGCCGCGACGGACGCGTCGTCCGTGACGTCGAGGGGAAGGGCGGTGCCGCCGGTCTCGGCGGCCACCCGCTCGAGCCGGTCCATCCGCCGCGCGCCGAGGACCACGTGGAAGCCCGCCGCCGCGAGGGCCCGGGCACTGGCGGCGCCGATCCCGCTGCTGGCTCCGGTGACGACGGCGACGCGGGTGGGGACGGGCATGAGGGCTCCTCGGGACGATCGGGGGTGCCGTCACAGCCTAGACGCGTTGTGAGCGGGCGTTTGGCCCCGATTCCCTAGGGA